>JAGRMP010000084.1:1979-7826 GCA_020441225.1 Maritimibacter sp.
CGGTCGAGATCTGTTCGGACAGATCCGAGGCCGGGATCAGCCGCTCGGCCATGGTGACGTTGTAGTTCGCCGGGTAGACCACCTTGAGCCGGTCGCGCATGTCGGGGTCGTTGTTCACGATCCGGCCGACGTCGTTGATCAGATGCACGATCTCCTTCGCCACCGCATAGCCCGGCGCCGACTTGCCGCCGAAGATCTTCACCCGCGGCACGAAATCGCCCTCCGGGTTCTTCTTGATCTCATGCCATTGCGCGATCGTTTCGAACACGTTGAGCAGCTGGCGCTTGTACTCGTGGATGCGTTTGATCTGGACGTCGAACAGCGCGTCCGGATCGACGTCGAGACCGCATTTCTGAAGCATCCAGTTCGAGGTCCGGACCTTGTTCTCGCGCTTCACCTTGGCATAGGCCTCGATGAAGCCCGCGTCCTCGATATGCGGCTCCAGCGCTTCGAGCCGGTCCAGATCGCCTTCCCAACCCTCGCCGATGGTGTCGGTGATGAGGGTCGCAAGCCCCGGGTTCGCGAGCTTCAGCCAGCGCCGCGGGGTGACGCCGTTGGTCACGTTGACGATCCGCTCGGGGTGCAGCTTGTGCAGGTCCGGGAACAGCTGCGACTTGATGAGGTCGGTGTGCAGCGCCGACACACCGTTGACCTTGTGCGCCATGATGAAAGCGAGCTCGCCCATGTGCACCTCGTTGTTGCGCACGATCTCCACGGCCGAGGTCCGGATCGGATAGGCCTTGGCATGGGCCCGGTCGATCATCTCGATAATCTGCATGTGCCGCGGCAGCACGTTGCCCATCAGCCAGGTCGACCAGCGTTCCAGCGCTTCGGGCAGCAGCGTGTGGTTGGTGTAGCCCAGCACCTTCTGCGCGATCTCCATCGCCGGTTCGAACGCCATCCCGTGCCGGTCCATGAGCAGCCGGATCAGTTCCGGGCCCGCCAGCGCCGGGTGGGTGTCGTTCATCTGGATCGCGACATGACTGTCGAGCTCGGTCAGGTCGTCGTGGCTCGCGAGATAGCGGCGCAGGATGTCCTTGATCGAGGCCGAGGTCAGCAGATATTCCTGCTTGAGCCGCAGCTCCTTGCCCTGCAGCGTGGTGTCGTCCGGGTAGAGCACCCGGGTGATGGTGCGCGCCAGCGTCTCGGGCATTGCCGCGGCGGTATAATCCCCCCGGTTGAACCGCTCGAGATCGAACAGGTTGGTGGGCTTCGCGCCCCACAGCCTCAGCGTGTTGGCCCAGCGCCCCTGCCAGCCGATCACCGGCATGTCATAGGCGGTGGCGATCACCGTTTCCGCCGGTTCCCAGACCGACCGGCCCTCATGCTCGCGCACCGCGCCCTTGAACCGCACGGTATACGAGGCTTCCGGCCGCTCGAACTCGAACGGATGGCGCTGGATCAGCCAATCCTCGGGCGTTTCCACCTGCTGGCCGGTCTCGAAACGCTGGCGGAACAGCCCGTGCTCGTAACGGATGCCGTAGCCGTAGCCCGGGCAGCCGAGCGTCGCCATGCTCTCCATGTAGCAGGCCGCGAGCCGCCCCAGACCGCCGTTGCCGAGCGCCGCGTCGGGCTCGTCATGGGCGATATGGTCGAAATCCTGGCCCAGGTCCATCAGCGCCGCCTCGGCGATGCCCTTGAGCCCGAGGTTGATCGCCGCGTCCTCGAGGATCCGGCCAATGAGAAATTCCATCGACAGGTAGAACACCCGTTTCTGGTGCTCGGCCCAGGTCCGCCGGTTCGATTCGAACCAGGGCTCGACAATCCGGTCGCGCAGCGCGAACGAGAGCGCCAGCCGCCAGTCGTAGACCGAGGCGAGCTCCGGCACCTTGCCCACGGTAAACTTCAGATGGTGCAGGATATCGTTTCGGAAACTTTCCCGCGTGATGGTTTCAGTCGACATGTCTCTCACCGCCTCGGCACTCCTCGTCAGCGATCTTCCCGATAGTTGTTAGCGCTATCGAGCGTCTTGTTCCAGTCTGGTCCGCTTATCTCCTGCCGACAGGCACATCCATGGCCGGATGTCCGGACCCGCACGATCGCGAAAGGCTTAGCCGATCTTTCGGGCGAAAACGGGTCCGATGCATGTCTTTCGGCTGTTTTGGAAACAATATCGGCCGGTCGGGTTCGTCTGCTCGTTCTGCTTTTACACCGATATTTGGCGTCGCCGGGACGTTAGGGCGCGAATCCCTTATTGGAAAGGGCTCAAATCGCTTTGGAAGCCCGTTTGTGGCAACAAAATCGCGGCCGGTCGAGCGGGAGCGCAGCGAAGCGGCGCCATCGCCGGCCACAGCCGCTAGGCTGTAGGCGAACGAATCGGCAGGGCGTCAGGAAAGGACACGGCATGACACAGGTTTTCGATGACAGGGCCTGCACCCTGGGCGAGGGCCCGCTGTGGCACCCCGAGCGCGGCCAGCTGTTCTGGTTCGACATCCTCGCGGGCAAGCTGCTCTCGCGCGACGGCGACAAACCGCTCGAATGGCAGTTTCCCGAGATGGTCTCGGCGGCGGGCTGGGTCGACCGCGACCGGTTGCTGATCGCTTCCGAGACCTCGCTGTTCCTGTTCGACCTCGCCACAGAGGAGGCCCGGGAAGTGGTGCCGCTCGAAGCCGACAACATGGAGACCCGCTCCAACGACGGCCGCGCCGACCCCGAGGGCGGCTTCTGGATCGGCACCATGGGCCGCGACGCCGCGCCCGAGGCGGGCGCGATCTACCGCTTCTTCGACGGCCAGCTGCGGCGGATCTATTCCGGCATCACCATTCCCAACGCGATCTGCTTCGCGCCCGACGGAAAGACCGCCTATTTCGCCGATTCCCCGACCCACAAGGTCATGGCCCAGCCGCTCGGCGCCGAGGGCTGGCCCGAGGGCCCGCCGCGGGTGTTCCTCGACCTCACGGGCGAAGGCCTGGTGCCCGACGGCGCGGTGACCGACGCCGCGGGCAACCTCTGGCTCGCCCTCTGGGGCGCGGGCCGCGTCGATGTCTACGGCCCCGATGGGCGGCTCATCGACACGATCGCCGTCGGAGGAAAAAAGACCACCTGCCCCGCCCTCGGCGGTCCCGGCCTCGATACGCTCTACGCGACCACGGCGCAGGAGGGCTACGACGCCGCCGGTCTCGCCGCCGATCCGCGCGCGGGCCAGGTCTTCACCGCTCCGGCGGGCCGCGCCGGACGGCCCGAACCGCGCGTTCGGCTCTGAGCTGCATTCCCGGACCTATCGTCGCGGGGGGCGCGATTTCCTGTTGCCAACCAACCCCTTCCCACTATTTCCTCGCGGGCAAGAGGGAGGAGCTCATGCCAAAGACCCTGGCCGAGGATTTCAACACCCGCCTGTTCGAGATGCGGCTGGAGCGCTCGCGTGCGGATCTGTTCGGCATGTTGCAGCGCCTCTACGGCCACCACTCCGACTACGAGACGTTCACCGAGAACCTCATCCGCACCCTGCGCGGGAGCTGGAACGACCGCCCCGACACCCTCAAGTGGCGCGACATGGAGCGCGACCTCGAACCCGACTGGTTCCAGCGCCCCGACATGAACGGCTACGTGTTCTACATCGACCGGTTCGCAGGGACCCTCGACAAGGTGCCCGACAAGCTCGACTACCTCGAAGACCTCGGCATCACCTATGTCCACTTCATGCCCTGCCTCAAGCCGCGCCCGGGCGACAGCGACGGCGGCTATTCGGTGATGGATTACCGCGAGGTCAACCCGGCGCTCGGCACCATGGCCGATCTCGAAGCCGCCACCGCCGCCTGCCACGACCGCGGCATGTCGGTCTGCATCGATCTGGTTCTGAACCACACCGCCAAGGAGCATGAATGGGCCCGCAAGGCCCGCGCCGGCGAGGGCCGGTACCGCGACTATTACTTCATGTTCCCCGACGACATGCTGCCCAAGGCGTATGAGTCGACCCTGATCGAGATCTTCCCCGCCAACGCGCCGGGCAACTTCACCTATTACCCCGACATGGACCGCTGGGTCTGGACCACGTTCAACGAGCACCAGTGGGACCTCAACTGGTCCAACCCGCAGGTCTTTCTCGAAATGACCCGGGTGATGCTGTTCCTCGCCAACAAGGGGGTCGACATCCTGCGGCTCGACGCGCCCGCCTTCCTGTGGAAGCGCATGGGCACGCGCTGCCAGTCCGAACCCGAAGTGCATGTGCTCCTGCACGCCCTGCGTGCCGCCACCCGGATCGCCGCGCCGGCCATGATCCACCTCGAAGAGGCGATTGTCGGGCCGGCCGAGATGATCCCCTATCTCGGCGGCGGCGAACATGCGGGCAAGGAGGGCAATCTCGCCTACCACAACTCGCTGATGGTGCAGTTCTGGTCGGCGCTCGCCGCGCGCGATGTCGGGCTCATGTCCCACGTCTTGCGCACCCATTTCCCGCCCTCGGTGCCCAATGCCACCTATGCCACCTACCTGCGCTGCCACGACGACATCGGCTGGGCGGTCACCGACGAAGACGCCGGCGCGGTCGGGATCTCCGGTTTCGGCCACCGTGCCTTTCTCTCCGATTTCTACGACGGCAGCTTCCCCGGCAGCTTTGCCCGCGGCGCGCTGTTCCAGGTCAACGAGGCCACCGGCGACAAGCGGATCTCGGGCTCCTGCGCCTCGCTCGCCGGGCTGGAACTCGCGCTCGAGACCGGCGACGGCCGCGAGATCGACACCGCCATCGACCGTATCCTGATGGGCCATGCGCTGATCGCCGCCTGGGGCGGTATTCCGCTGATCTACATGGGCGACGAGATCGCGGCTCTCAACGATTACGGCTACACCCAGGTGCCCGAACACGCCCATGACAGCCGCTGGATCCACAGACCGGTGATGGATTGGGACCGCGTCGCCGAGCTTGCCACCCACCGCGACACGCCCCACGCCCGGGTCTACGACGGCATCCGCCACATCCTCGCCCGCCGCAGCGCCGTGGCCGAGTTCCACGGTGCGGTGCCGACCGAAGTCCTCGACACCGGCCGCCCGGGCGTCTTTGCCTTCGCCCGCAGCGCGCCCACCGGCCCGGTGGTCTGCGTGTTCAATTTCACCGAGAGCTGGACCGGCCTGCCGGCTTCGTGGTTCGCAGACCAGGGCGTCAACCGGCTCTACGATCTCCTGTCCGACGCCCCCGTCCACAGCCCCGACGGCGGCGTGGCGCTGCCGCCCTACGCGCGGGTCTGGATCTGCTGAGGCGCACCGGAGGCAGCGCGGAGGTCCCCCCGCGCCGCCAGGTTTGCCTTATTCGACCGGGTCGATCCCGCCCATGCACAGGTATTTCAGCTCCATGAAGTCGTCGAGCCCGTGGTGCGAGCCTTCGCGGCCCAGCCCCGACATCTTCACGCCGCCGAACGGCGCTTCGGCGGTCGACACCAGCCCGGTGTTGATCCCCACCATGCCGTAATCGAGCGCTTCGCCCATCCGCCAGACCCGGCCCATGTCGCGGGTGTAGAAATACGAGGCCAGGCCGAAATCGGTATCGTTCGCCGCGGCGATCACCTCGGCCTCGGTCTCGAAGCGGAAGAGCGGCGCTACCGGGCCGAAGGTCTCTTCCGTCGCCACCGCCATATCCGCGGTCACGCCCTTCAGGATCGTCGGCTCGAAGAAGGTCCCGCCCAGCGCGTGGCGGTGCCCGCCCTGGACGATCTCGGCCCCCTTGGCCTGGGCGTCGCCGATATGCTCTTCGACCTTCGCCACCGCGGCATCGTCGATCAGCGGCCCGAACGTGGTGCCCTCGTCAAAGCCGTTGCCGGTCTGCAGCCCCGCGAGCTTTTCTCCGAGCTTCTCGGCAAAGGCGTCGTAGATCCCCGCCTGCACGTAGATCCGGTTGGCGCAGACGCAGGTCTGGCC
>JAGRMP010000612.1 GCA_020441225.1 Maritimibacter sp.
ATCTCGCGGGCCGGGTGAGCCGGGAGAAGGTCATCATGCACAACGACACGATCTATGCCGGCTGCCTCGCCGCGCTTGCCTCGCCCGCACGCCGCGAGACGTGTTGTGGTTGCAGATCCCCAACGCAGTGGCCACGGCCACGCTGCTCGGGCTGGCGATCAGCGACGAGCAGGCCAGCATCAAAGGGCAGGTCGGACTCTCGACCTCGATTTTCGACGTGATGACGGTGCTGGCGACCACCCTCGCCGCGGGCGGGTTCCGACTGTTCTTGGGCGAGGCCAGCTACCTCACAGGATTCGTCGCCGCAGCCGGGTCGAGCCTCCTCGGGGCGGCGCTGCTTTGGGTGTCGGAGAGGAAGCCCGGCGCGCCTTGATGGAATGCACCCCCAGGTACGTGAGTGATGGTCGTCACTCCAGATCAATCCGGGGTGGTGCACTCGATCGCTTGGCGCACATGTAGACTGCGGCAAACAGGTTCGGGAACCTTGGGTCACTGCCTCGCGGGCGACGAGGGAGATGTCGAGAACGGGACTTCTGCTGCGGGCGTTCCACCCGATGTCGACGACGTCGAAAGACCTGCGCCGAGCAGGGCACATGCATTTGTGGCCGAGTGGTCGATGCCAAAAAAATTTGCGGTCGCCGACAGGAGACTACGTGGCGCCCCTAAGCCAGAGGCGCCACGAGGCACAGAGGAGAGGTGAGTTTCACTCGTCGTCTTCGGGAGGCGTCACGTAGGGCTCCAGCATGAACAAGTTGGCACGCGCGGTCGTGGCTTCGTCCCTGGAGATCCGGTTCATGTTCACACCGCGGAGCCCTTCGATTGGACGCCTGCGTTTCTCAGCGTGCGCTGCATCTCCTTCAGCGAGCTTTTCCCTTCGTCGCGCTCTACGCGAGCCCATGCCTTGGGCACGCCCGCTCCTTTGCAGACCTGGTTGAACGCGACGCGCGCCTCCTGCACGGAAGCGTGCCGCGCGAATTCGGCTTCGCCGTCTGCGAGCTTTGCCTCCCGCTTTCGAGCCTCGAGTTCCCGGACCATACGCGCGCGCTCCTGTGCCTCGCGGCGTTCTGCCTCGGCGGCCTCGAGATCGGATTTCAGGGCCTCGTATTCCGCGAGGATCTCTTCAAACGCCTCCTGCTGGTCCGAGATCCAGCGTCCGAGGACGTCAGCCTGCGCCTTTGGCACGTTCCAAGCGGTCTCGCCACGGTTCCAACGTGCGTCCGGGAAGGCCATTTTGAATTGGTCCTTCATGTCGAACGGGATCTTGACGATGATCGGATCGTTGTCGTCGCCGACGATCGCGAGTTGAGGTTTGGAATAGAAGTGGGCCATCAGGGTTCCTTTTTATTGATGGTTGGAGGTGGGTAGTCAGGCGGCGAGTTCCATCGCCCGGCGGTCGGCCTTGCGCAGCAGGGGGAGGAGATGGTGGGTGACCTCATCAAGCAGGACACGGCCGCGGTCGTGGTAGCCGTAGGCGGCCCGGACATCTGTCAACGGATCCGGCATGGGCTTGGACAGATCGTGCCGGATGGACTTCGGGAACTTCCGCCATTTCCCGCGCCTTGTGCTGAAGGGCATGGCGCGGTGAGCGCGGTCGAATTTCGCCGGCAGGGTCTGTGCCGCGAAATCGATGAGCCAGCCATCGCAGACCACCCAGGTGTGGAACTCGCCGAATTTGACGGCCATGAGCGGAGGCAGAAGCCGCCCCATGCCGTGGTCGAGCGTGTCGTGGGCTTTCGGCCCGACCGACCAGACTGCGGCGCCGGCGAGGACACGGGCGTGCTTGCCCGAAGACAGGAGATGCCCAGCGGCGACATGCGCGACAAGTGGGGCCGCCAGCACCTCGGCATTCTCGAGGGTGCCGTCCGGCATGCGCACGTTGGCCTCACGGGCAGTGAAATTCGTGCCCGTGATCGTCTGGATCGAAGCGGAGAAGGCAATGCTGCCGGTTTCCGCGAGGAGCTCGGGAGAGAGCGGGAAGCGCGGAGCGCTGGTGGCATTTTGGGCGTTCATGATTCAGTTTCCTCATTCCATTGACGGCCGGTTCGTCGGCCTCGGCGGGGAAATGGGAACGTTCGGATTTCGGCGGAAATGGATTTCTGCATTTTTTTTGTGTGGGTCATCTGTGCGCCTCGATCCCGGCCTGAGCTGAGGTGGGTTCGTTTCATCGGGCGGAACGATCTGGCTCGCGAGGACGTCGGTGCGCGCCCAGCGTGCCCAGGGCCAATCCCATGTCCGGAGGGCCGTGTGTTACAGCGTCGGCGCGGAAATTCACTTGTGGGGCTTGATGACAGCGATCCCCGCATTCCGGTCGAACTTCCGGAGCGCATGGCCACGCCAGCGCGTCTTGTCGGTGACGATCTTGACGACCAGGCGCCCGAGCTCCGGTCGGTCGCGGTGGTAGCAGGACGCGACGTGGAAGGTAGCAACCAAGGATGTCGCGATCTGCCCAAGGGCCCGGAGGAACTTCTGGCGCTCAACCTTCCAGTGACCTTCCGAGATGGTCATCTCGAACATCGGATAGTTCATCCTGATCCGCGACTGCACCATAAGGTAGGCGACGAGCTGGACGCGGCTCTTCATCTGGCGCACGAGATTCAAGTCGACGAGCGCATAGGGATTCGGGCGCTCCACCATCCAATGCGTGACGCTTTCGTCGAACGTCCAGGTTATGAACCTGCCGGCCTTGCAGACATCGATGTGCTTGAGCCAGCCGCAAGCCTGTAGACCGGGCAGGGCGGCGTGCAAAGCCCGGTTATCGCTCGCTGATGGCGGAAACACCCGCTCGCGCAGGTCCGCTGTGGGCACGAAAAACGACGATGGCGCACCGGGGATCTGACTTCCCTTGTCCCACCCATCGACGATCTCCTGCGCGTGCAGGAGCCCGAGCACGATGCGGAGACCTGCCAGGTTGAGATCGGTGGATACCAACGAGTCGATGACCTCGGTTGGGATCAAGATTTTCCGGTTGTCGCGTGCCATGTCGGGCCCTCCTTCTGTGGTCGTGGCGGGACATGGGACCGATTGCGGAGCGGGCAAAACGGCTCACGCGAAAAATCGTGCGCGAGGCGTGATCGGACGTGCGCAACGCCCGGACGATTGATGCCGGGAGGCGGCAAGATCGTGCGAGAGCCCGGACTCTTCGTGCCCGCACTGGACGCAAGGCATTGCTTCGCTTGGGCAGTCCGACAGGTGAAGTCGGTTGAAGTAGGCGAAGTGTGTGGGATTCGCTTCGCTTCTCCCCCCTGAAATCAGCGTCTGCGCCGCCGCGGACGGGCTGGTAGGTGGTCTTCGACGGTGACCTCACTCCCCAGCGCGACGGTGGGGGCGTCCTTGCACCCGCGTGTCAGACGGCCTGAACGGTTGGGAAAGTAACCATTCAAATCAGAGTGTTACGCGATTTCGCCCGGGAATCGGCAGGAATCTTGCGCTTTTCATTTCTCTCCTCCGCAGACGGCACAATCTCCCCAGAACAACTTCAACCATGGAGGACACGATGTTCCTTGATACCTATCTCTACCCGACCCTTCCCGACCGCGCCGCGGAATGCGCGCGGCTCTGCGCGGCCCTGATCCCCGGCGGCGCCCAGTTAGTCGACGTCTCCGCCGACGGGTGCGCGTTCGCCGATTTCCTGCCCGCTCCGGCGATCTCGATCGATACCGGGGAAGGGGCCCCTGACTTCCAGGACTGGATGCCTCCGTCCGACAGCGGTCCGGTCGTAGTGGTCGGCACCCCCACATTCGGCGCTGACGGCACCGCTCCGCTCCAGGTACTGAACCACGCGGCGACGTTCGCGGACTACGTCGCCCTGCTTCTGCCTGCGAGTTTCGCCCGGAATGCTTTGAAGGATCGCGTGGATCCGTTCCTCGACCTGGTCTACGAGCAGACGTTCCCCGAACAGCTCGCGATCATCGACGGGGCCCTGGAACCGGTCCGTGTGGTCTTCCAGATCTGGGAGAAGAGATCCCGCGCGCGGCTTGAGCGGGCTGACATCACATCCCATGCGGAGTTCGAGTTTGTCGCGGATCCGAAGGACGCGAATTTCCTGGTCCGCGGGCGCGGCCCGGACATCGGGCAGGTCGTCCAAGTGTCGGCGACCACCATCACCGGTGTAACCGGTGCTGACTTCTACATCCGCACCGTTGGTCCCGGCGTGCCGGCCCTCCGGCGCAGGTTCGAGCGCCTCGACTACGCCGACATTCGGCGCAAATCTTTCGGCGCGCCGTGGATCGGCCAAGCCGAGCTGGTCGATCTCTATGACACGGCCCGGTGCCTCGATGCGATACGCACGGGTTCGGGTAGGCTCGAGGAGATCGTCTACGAGGGCGCAAGCGGACTGACGCGGTTCCTCGATCTCTCGCAGGTCTATTCGTCCCGCAGTCTCATCGACACGGCCGAATATGATGGCCTGGACGAGCTGTGGGAACAACTGGGCACCTTGCGACGGTGCCGTCTTTCAGAACGCAGTGGCGAGTATGGCGTGTTCGAACTGGGCGCCAACTCCCAGGATTTCTGTCTGTCTTTCTCGCTGCCTTTCGACGTGCACGGCGAGGCCACCGGGGCGCCCCGGCTCGTCCTGGAAACGCGGTCCGAAGTCCTTTGGCAGCATGTGTTCGAGGCGGACCTGGCAGAGGACCTCGTCGGCGAGGCCGAAGAGGACATCGCCGCGTTCCTCGACAGGCCGATTGCCTCGGAAGAGGTGCTCGGCGCGTGCCGACCGGATCATCGGATCTGGCAGGAGAAGCTGCTGCGGCTGGCACGCGGAGAGGTCGACCGCATCCGGCAGGCCCAAGGCAACTTGCCGCGTTGAAGGATCTATCACTCCGGTCGGCCCGCGCCGCCCCCCCTCGGAACGCCTGGACGGACCTGCGTCCCGGTCTTCCGAGGGCCGGCCCGGTCAGGACCCGCACCGTTTGACCCCCGTCTCATGAAATCACCGTCTGGCCGCGCGCTGCACCGGACACCATTCAACCGCCCCGGACATCCCAGGGGCACAAGACAAGTGGAAAAAACCATGGAACGACCCTTGATCAAGATCCCGACCTACGTAACCGGCGAGGTTCACGGACGCAGTGTCCGCGAAGCCCTCGCGGTCCTGGCCCCTTCACCCGCTCTTGCCCAGACCGGCCAGGTGTTCGCGATCGAATCCCGCGGCGTCATCGAGGGATCGGCGCTGTTTGCTGCCGGCTACCAGTATTGGCAGGCGACACATCGTGGGCACACGCTGTGCCGCTTGAGCGATCTCGATGCTGCACAGAGAGTGGAGATCGCGCATTGTGTGGCTTTCCTCGACAACGACTGGGAGCTTGTCCAGGAGTTCCCCTCCTCCCTTCTCGGGGCCTTCGATGCGTTGAAGTCTCCCTTCGTGAAGGTGGCATTCCCGGAGTTCGTTTACTTCGGTCTGGTCGCCGAGGACGACTTCTTCAATGGGCGCACCACGCTTCGAACCGACTTCATCGAAGCGGGGGTCGTGCTGCTCGCGGAGGATAGGGAAACGGCGTTGACCGAGGCCCATCGCCGGTTCCTGGCGGAGCGCTACGGGGTGGACGTGTCCGGCGAACCCGTGCCGGTGTGCTGAACCGGCGACGGGGGCCGGTGACGATCGGTTGATACCGGCCCGATGACTGCGAGGCCCGGGTTCTTGTGCAGACCCGGGCTCGTCGAAGACGGCAGCGATGGTCCAGATGGCCCTCCTGCCGCTTGATTGCGAGCGATCCAGAAAGGGTTGGAGAACCGATCGTGCTCATTTTGCGCAACCCCGGGTTGACCCATGGAGCGGATCTCGAGGGGCAGGGCACAGTCTGACATTCGAACCTCGTTGGGCCGATGGCGCCGGCGGTCTTTCCCATAGGACCGCCGGGCGCGCCCCGGCCCAGAGATCGAGGATCCCGATGCAAAACTTCACTGATTATCCCAAGGCGGGCGACATCGTCACTTGCCGTTTCCCGCGCCGCGAAGGCCCGGCCGAGACGCCGCGCCCCTGCCTCGTGCTCGAGGCGACCGACACGGAACTGCTGCTCGCCTACGGCACGACCTCGAGCACCGACGCGAACGTCGGGCTCGAGGTGAGTGTGACGCAAAACCCGGAGGCGCATGGTCTCCACCGCCCGACGAGGTTCGTCTGCGCGCGGCGGCTCCGGGTGTCGCGGACGGATAAACGACTCGTCGCGGACCGGATTGGGCGCGTTGTCGTCGGAAGCCTCCAAGAGATGTTCCGGGACCGCCTTGACGAGATTCTTGCCGAGATCGAGGCCGAGGAGCCGCGGGAGACCCGCGAGGAGCGGGAGCGGGCGGGGATTCACCCGCCGTCGGCGCGAGGGTTTGTCCGGCTTTACCGCAAACGGGGGAAGGCGGGGAAGGGGACCCGCAGGGTAACCGCGGACCCGGACGTGGTTGTCGTGACACGTCCGAGGCCGCGGCACCGCGCGGCGAGGCTGTCGCAAACCCACTGAAAAGGATATCCGCATGAATACAAGAAACTACGGCCACGCGCTGAACACCTGCGCCCCGAACCTCACGTCGGACGCCCTGCGGGGCGACCTTGCGGCAATCGGCACCAGGTTCCGCA
>JAGRMP010000613.1 GCA_020441225.1 Maritimibacter sp.
GCAGGGCGACCTCTTCGAACGTGCTGTGCGCTTCGGCAAATGGGGCGTCCCGCCCGAGGTGATGGCCGGATGCGCGGAGCCTGGGACGAACAAGCATCGGGAGCGCAGTTTCGGAACCTGGTTCACCTGGTCGTTTCTCGACTTCTTTCTGGTGACCGAGAACATGCTGGCGGAGCAACGCTCGATGTCGGGATGGTTTGCCAATCTCGGCTCGTTCCGAACGGTCGTTGTAAGTGGTGAGCAACTCGAAGCAAGCGGAGAGGGCTTCGTATCGACAAAGCGGTTCGACCCGGTGGCGGGAACGGGCGTCTCCGATCACTGGCCGGTGATGATCGATCTCTTGTCCAGGTGAGCCAGGTGATGGCGCCGAACAGGTCGCGCGCCACCAGAGCGGCAACATGCCACCCGCCAACAAGCCGGGCGCTCGAAAGTGGCTTGAACGAACATTTCGGGGAGACGCGATATGGATACGGATTTTCGGGTGGCAGGCACGAATGACAACGCGCCGTTTTCACTGACGATCCATCGTGGCGACGGGATGCTGCTCTTGGCCATGGATTGGAAGGTGGGGCGACCGCCGGCAGACTTCGCGGGGTTCGCGATTCAATATCGCGAGCCCGACAAGGATTTCTTCAAGAACGTCCGCAATCGCATCGGTTTTCCGGGCCAGGTCGTGCCGACATCAGGCATCAAGACGGTCGACGCACCGATCCAGAAATTCCGCTGGGTCCACTTTCCCTTCAATGCCGATCTGGAGGGAAAATTTCGCTACCGTATCACTGCGATGTTTATGGGGCCGGACGGCACGTTGAAAGAAGGCGAGGCGCAGGAGGCCGAGCTTGCCCTGATGCGGGAGACGATCCCTGGCAAGCTTAATGTCGCCTTCACCCGCGGCTTCGTCTCCTCGCAAGCATTTGTCCGCAACTTTGCGGCCGGAGGACCCCTGATCTCACTGGTTCCACCGTTCGGGGACGAAGGACTGGAGTTTGTCCCAACCCATGCCGAACCGGAACGGGCCTATGCCTGGATGGGGTTCGAAGCGCGCAAAGAAACGCTCGCGCTTCTGGACCAGGCCAAGGACGCCGGCGCCGAAGTCCGGGTCATCGCCTACGATATGAACCTGCCAGAGGTTCTTGAGCGCCTGGAAGCCCTTGGGACCAAGCTGAAAATCATCATTGACGATTCGGCCCGGACGAAAGGTCATGGGCGTCCGGACTCGCCGGAAACGAAGGCGGCCGAGCGCCTGAAACTCACTGCTGGCGCGTCCAATGTCAAACGCCAGCACATGTCAAATCTGCAGCACCAGAAATCGATCGCGGTTCGCGGCGGCGGTCTGGAAAGCGTCGTCTACGGATCGACCAATCTGAGCTGGCGCGGCCTGTTCGTGCAGTCGAACAACAGTTTCGTGGTACACGGCACGAAAGCGGTCGACGACTATTTCGATGCCTTCGAGACCTATTTCACCGCAAAGAACGGCGGAGCATTCCGGAAGTCAGCAAGTTCCGCCAACTGGTTCGATCTGGGTCTTGAAGGGATCGACGCCAAGGTCGCCTTCTCGCCGCACAACGACGAACACGGCAAGCTCGAAGAGATCGCTGCTGATATCGATGCTGCGCAATCAAGCGTCTTCTTCTCACTCGCCTTCCTCGGTCAGATGACGAAGGGCCCTATCGGGCCGGCACTCGGTCGCGCCCTTGAGCGCCCGAACGTTCACGTGATGGGGATCGCGGACGGAAGGATCAGGGAGGGCAATCTCGGTCTCGATGTATTGACGCCTGATAACAAACGGAGACTGGTTAGGCCGGAGGCTCTCACACGGGATGTGCCGCCGCCGTTCTCGACGGAGCCGAGCGGTCTTTCCGGCATTGACGGCAAAGGGCGAGGGACTCGGATGCATCACAAGTTCGTCGTCGTCGATTTCGACAGGCCGACAGCTTGTGTCTATCTCGGCTCCTACAATTTCTCCGAACCCGCCGACGATGAAAACGGCGACAATCCCGTGGTCATTCGCGATCGGACGGTTGCGCCAAGCTACATGATCGAAGCGCTGCGCCTCTACGCTCACTATATCTTCCGGGTTGTGGCCTCGGGCCACGACGG
>JAGRMP010000614.1 GCA_020441225.1 Maritimibacter sp.
CGATAAGGAAAACGTGGCACAGATCGGACGTGGGTCAACAAAAATCACGCCACACTCGGTGAAAGTTTCGTGACGATGAGTCTGAAAGGCACCAGTGCCAACAAAGCGAGCGAAAGTTTGACGAGCCAGTCGGCAAACCCGAGGCTCACCCACAGCGGCACCGCCGCGCCCGCCCCGAGGAAGGGCACCGGCTCCCACGCCCAGTTGATCGCCGCGTCCGCTTCCGGGCCGAACAGCGTCAAGGAAGCCGAGAAAGCGATGGTGAAGAACAGCGCCGTGTCGACCGCCGAGCCCACCAGCGTCGAGGCGAGCGGCGGCAGCCACCAGCGCCCGCCGCGCAGCCGGTCGAAGATCGCAACGTCGAGCATCTGCGCGGTGAGGAAGGCGATGCCCGAGCCCACGGCGACCCGCAGCGCGACCGCCGGATAGGTGAACCCGTCGCCCTCAAGCATGATCTGGCTGCCGATGAGCGAGCAGGCTACGCCGACGAGAAAGCCCGCGAACACCACCTTGCGGGCGGCGGCGGGGCCGTAGACGCGGTTCATCACGTCGGTGACGAGAAAGGCGATCGGGTAGGTGAGCGCGCCCCAGGTGAGCCACTGGCCCAAGAGGAACTGCACGAGGATGTTGGAGGCCACCACCACGGCGGCCATGGCGAGAACGCCGGTGAGGATACGCATGTGTCTGATCCGTTTTGACAAGGTTGCGGAGACTTGTCTCCCGACGCGCGGGAGCGCCGCCTCCTACGCCCGCGTGCGCCCCGGGTCAAGTCAGTCGCGCACCAGGTACTCGACGATCTCGGGCTTTTGCCAGTGTCCGAAATTATCGTCGGCCACCATCGTCAGCCGCATCCGCCCGCCCGGATCGCGCCAGACGGCGAGCCCTTCGAGGTTGTCATGGGTGCCGGTGCGGGTGACGAGCAGGTCCGTTTCATTGGCAAGCCCGGTCTCGGTGAGATCGTAGCGCCGCACCCGGGTGGCAAAGCCGGTGCGCTCGACATAGCGGCGTTCGAGCAGGTAGAACCGCCCGTCGGGGCCGATGTCGGCGCCCACCGGCGCAAAGCCGTCGCCGCGGTCGCGCACCGCGCCGAACCGGTCCCAGCTCTGCCCGTCGAAGCGGTAGACCGGGAAAGGACCGCCGGTCACCACCGCCTCGGGCAGGGTGTAGAGCGCGCCGCTCGCGTCGATGGCGAGGGCTTCGAGCGATGTGTTGGGGATCAGGCCGATGAAATCGAGATGCAGCGGCAGGACGGTCGCTTCACGGCCGCGCGCATCGGCATAGGCAAGCACCCGGTTCACCGCCTCGAAGGCGACGAACACCCGCCCGTCCGGCGCGACCGCCAGCCCCTCGGCGTCGCGCGGGTCGCCGCGGAAAAAGCCGCGCGCACTGTCGCCGAGCCTGTGGATCTCACCCGCGCGTGCCCCGGCAAGCCGGCCCGCACCGTCGCGCCGGAATGTGCCGGCGGTAATCCGGCCCCGGTCCGAGATCGCCACGAAACCGCGCCCGTCGTCGGTGACGTCGAGCCCCGACCAGCCGCCGAAACCCGGCGCATCCATCGTCCAGACAATACGCGAGACAAAGGTCGCGCGGCCCTCGCTGCGACCCGCGATACCGAGCACCAGCGCGGCGGCGAAAAGGATCAGCGCGCGCCCAGGACGGAAGCGCATTGGGCGGGCAGATCGGCCAACGTGGTGGGTGGCACCGGCGGCGCCGGCTTGGCATTGGGGTCGGGCGGCGGCGGGTTGAGGATGCGGCCGACCCATTCCCGGGCCTCGCTGCAGCCGTCGCCGGGCGGGGGCGGCGCCTGGTCGACGCAGGTCCGGTCGCCCGCGGGGCAATTGAGCCGGACGTGGAAGTGGTAATGGTGCCCCCACCACGGCCGCACCTTTCGCAGCCAGGCCCGGTCGGTGCCGGCATCCTTGCACATCTGCACCTTGGCGCCGCCAAAGACGAAGATCCGCGCCACGGCCGGATCCTTGGCCGCGGCCTTGATCACTTCCATGTGGGCCTTGGTCCAGCTCGCGTTCACATAGGCGCCGTTCGCCCGCTGCATCGAGATCGAGGACAGGTTCTCGCGCTCGTTGGCGGTGAGGTTCAGCCGCGTGGGCGGCAGCATCCAGATGTCGGCGTCGAGCCCGATCTGGTGGCTGGCGTGGCCAGACGACATCGGCCCGCCCCGCGGCTGGCTCATGTCGCCGATATAGAGCCCGGCCCAGCCCGGCTGCTGCGCCGCCTTGGCCGAGAACCGCTTGAGGAAATCGACCAGCGCCGGATGCCCCCAGTTGCGGTTGCGCGAAAGCCGCATCGCCTGCCAGGTGGGCCCGGTCTCGGGCAGTTGCACCGCGCCCGCGATGCAGCCCTTGGCGTAGGAGCCGAAGCTTTCGGGGGCCTGGGCCGACGGCGTCTTGACCGGGCCGAACAGCGCCTTGGCCGGTTCGCCCGAGGTCGAGACCCGCACCTTGGTCGCCCGCGGCAGGCCCGAGGCGGCGGCGTAATCGGGCCCCACCGTCGCGGTCGTGGTGGTCATGCAGCCTGCGAGTGCCAGCCCGAAAACCAGGCTCAGGATCGGAAGTGCTTTCATCTGCTCACCCTTTTTCGCCCCCGGGTTTCACCCAGACTAGCAGAACGAGCCCGAGAAGAAACAGCCCGATCAGCGGCGAAACGCCGAGCCGGGCCGAGCCGGTGAGCGTGGTCACGAGGCCGATGAGGAAGGGCGCAACGAACGAGGTGGCCCGGCCCGAGAGCCCGTAGAGCCCGAAGCTCTCGGTCGGCGCCTGGGGGTCGGCATGGCGCACCATCAGCGAGCGCGACGAAGATTGCAGCGCGCCGCCGGTGCCGCCGATCAGCACGCCGACGGCAAAGAAGATGATGTCGGGCAATTTCGACCCCTCGGGCAGCGGGATGCCGAAAATCATCTCGCGGTTCATGAACAGGATGATCACCACAACGCCGATCAGCACGAAGATCGCGCCGACGATGACCGGTTTCGGCCCCAGTGCCTTGTCGAGCTTGCCGCCGAGCCAGGAAAACAGTGCCGACGAGATCAGCGCGACGATTCCGAAGACGCCGACCAGGGTAAGCGACCAGTTGAGCACCAGCGCCGCGTAGACCCCGCCGAAGGTGTAAAGCCCATTGAGCGCATCGCGGTAGAACATCGAGCCCAGGAGAAAGGCGCCGAGCGAACGTTTCTTGACCACCGATTTCAGCGCCTTGACGATGATGCCGAGGGCCGCGGCGAAGGCGACGCGCCGGCCTGTGGGCTTGTCATGGACCCAGAGCGCGTAGGGGATCATGAACAGCGCGTACCAGGCGGCGGTGAACGGGCCGACAAGCCGCGTGCCCTCGCGGTTCGCGGCATTGAGCAGGCCGAAACCGGGGTCGAGCCCGATCAGCGTCTTGCCGTTGGCCTGTTCGACGAACAGCAGCAGCATGATCGCAAGCGAGACGAGGCCGCCGAGGTAACCGAAGGCAAAGCCCGAGCCGGAGACGCGGCCGACGTCGTCTTCCGGCACGAGGTCGGGCAGCTGCGAGTTGATGAAGATCAGCGCAAATTCGGCGCCGACAAAGCCGAGGGCGAAGAAGAACAGCATGGTCCAGGTGTTGGTACCCGCCGGATCGGTATACCAAAGCGCCCCGGCACCGATCACATACATCACCGAGAACCAGAGGATCCAGGGCCGGCGGCGGCCGGAACTGTCGGCCATCGCGCCCATGATCGGGCCGCCGAGCGCGATCACAAGGCCGGCGAGGGTATTGGCCCAGGACCACAGCGCCTGCGCCTCGGCATCCGCGGTCTTTTCATCCAGCCCGGTGCCGATGAAGAAGGCGGCTGCGGCAACGGCGAAGAAGGGGCCGAAGACGAAGGTGACGAGCAGGGTATGGTAGGGTTGGCTGGCCCAATCGAACCACCACCAGCCCCAGATCCGTTTCTTTGCGGAGATGTCTGCCATGCCCGTGCCTCCCTGTTGCGGCGACAGAACATGATTTCCCGTGACCGGGCAAGCCTCGCGGGGGGCCAGCGCCCCTGACGACGACGGCGAACCGGTTGAGCCGGCCCCGCCGGAGCGGCCGTTCAGCTCCTGTCGACCGCCGCTGCAAACGGGATGTGGGTCCGCGTCAGTCTCCCAGAAGCGCTGCGCCGTCGGGGCTATCGATCACGTATTTCCAGGTACCGTCCGGCTGTTTCCGGGCCACTTCGACGGTCACGCCGGTCGCCTTGTCGCCGCCCGCCGTTGTCAGGGTCCAGGCGTTCTGGATCAGAGCGAGATCGCCGGTCTCGAAGGCGACCTGTCGGTCGAAGTCGAGCGCTGCGCCGGACTCTATGTAGCCCTGCAAGACCGTTCGGATCTCGTCCGCCCCCCTGGCCGTGCCGTGGTGCGTCGGAAACAGGGCCTCCGCCTCGTAAAGCGTCAACAGGCCATCGGTATCGCCCGCGGCAAAGCGTTCGGAAAACAAGCGGATCAGGTCCGCGGCGTTGCTGGCTGTCATGTCGTTGCTCCCTTTTTTCCAGGGCAGTTGCGCACGGAACCTCCGCGGCGCCTAACGAAAAAGCAGATCCGACCCGATCGGCGCGCGCGCCCGGTGGTCGCGTCCGCGTGGCGCCGCTAGAGTTCCGGAGGCCAGGGCCGCGTATCCTCCGCCGCGATCCAGGCGCTGACCCAGCCCGGCAGCTCCGGTGAAACCGGATCGGCCCCCATCGCCCCCAGCACCTCCGCGGTCGGCACGATGCCGGATTTCGACGTCACCGCAGTGCGGAACAGCGCCTGGGTGGTGCAGGTCCCGCCGCGCCAGATACTCTGTTCGACATAGAAGAACCGGTCGTCATGACCGACCCCGCGCGAGCGCATCTCGATCCGGTCAAACAGCCGCACCCGCGCCCGGTAGCGCACCGAGGCCCCGGCCACCGTGATCCCCCAGCGGTTCTGCCTGAGCGCGCTGCTGAGCCCGATCCTGCGCGCCAGCGGCATCCGGCCGAGATCGAACAGCGTGAGCGTGCGGCCATTGTTGAGCTCGAGGAAGAGGTCGAGATCCCAGGGCCAGCAGATATGCTGGCTGACATGGGTGCCGTGGACCGGCAGGCCTTCGGCGCTTGCGTGTACCGCAAGCTCTTTCATCATCCGTACGACTGGATACATGGACGGCCTCCGTTTGTCCTTGCCCGTTTGCCCTTGCCCGTTTGCCCTGGGCCTGTCTCCCGTGCCTGCCCACGGGTGACGTTCACGTCAACCGCGACACTGCGTCAGCCGCGGGTCAGGGTTGCGCGCAAGCCTCCGAACGCCTAGATGCGTGGCGCAGAAACACCCGCAAGCACAACCCGGAGCCGCCATGCTGTCGCCCTTTGCCGCCACCCTGATGCAGGTCTTCGTCCTCATCATCGGGATCATCTGGTTCATCGTGATCGCCCATGTGGTGGTGTCCTGGCTCGTGCATTTCCAGGTGCTCAACCTGCGTCAACCGCTGGTCGGACAGATCTGGTACATGCTCAACCGGCTGGTCGAGCCGATCTACCGGCCGATCCGCCGCATCCTGCCCGATCTCGGCGGCATCGACCTTGCGCCGCTCGTGGTGCTGATCGTGCTGTTCTTCGTGCGCAACCTGGTGGCCAATTATTATTTCGCCTACGGTGGCCAACAGGTCTTCTGACTTGCCGCCCCGCGGGGGGCGTGAGATGGTGCCCGGCAAAACCCGAGCAGCCAGACACGCCCCATGCCCCGCGACCTAGATCTCCTGCAATCCGTCTTCGGCTTCGACAGCTTTCGCCCCGGTCAGGGCGAGATCGTCTCGGCGGTGACGGCAGGCGAAAACACCCTCGCGATCATGCCCACGGGCGGCGGCAAGTCGCTCTGTTTCCAGCTTCCCGCGCTTCTGCGCGAGGGCGTCACCCTGGTGATCTCGCCGCTCATCGCGCTGATGCGCGACCAGGTCCGTGCGCTCAAGGCCGCAGGCGTCGAGGCGGGCGCGCTGACCTCCGGGAATACCGGGGAAGAGACCGACGCCGTCTTTGCCGCGCTCTCCGAGGGCCGGCTCAAGCTCCTCTACATGGCCCCCGAACGGCTCGCCTCGGGCGGTACGCTCAATCTCCTGCGCCGCACCGGGGTGTCGATGATCGCGGTCGACGAGGCCCATTGCGT
>JAGRMP010000615.1 GCA_020441225.1 Maritimibacter sp.
CCGCCGCAGGCGGCGCGCAGCGCAATCCCGCCCATCGGGCGGGTCGCGCAAGCGAGACGGCGGGGGTTTCCCTAGCCTGCGTCGCGGATCGCCGCGACCAGTTGCGCCGTCGAGCCGTCCTTGCCCTCGGTGCCCTGCTCGCCGGCCACGATCGGCCCGAGCGCGGTCGCAAGCTCCTTGCCAAGCTCCACGCCCCACTGGTCGAAGGAGTTGATCCCCAGGATCACGCCCTCGACAAACACCCGGTGTTCGTAGAGCGCGACGATCTGGCCCAGCACGAAGGGGGTGAGCTTGTCGTAGACCAGCGTGGTCGAGGGTCGGTTGCCGGGGAAGACCCGGTGGCGGGCCTGGCGCTCGAGCTCCTCGCCCGCAAGCCCCTTGGCCGCCATCATGTCCCGCGCCACCTCGATCGAGCGACCCTTCATCAGGGCTTCGGACTGCGCGAGGCAATTGGCGATCAGAAGGCGATGCTGGTGGGCGAGGTCGGGCTCGTGGCCGTGGGCGCCGACCATGAACTCGCAGGGCACCACCTGGGTGCCCTGGTGTATGAGCTGATAGAAGGCGTGCTGGCCGTTGGTGCCGGGTTCGCCCCAGACCACCGGGCCGGACGCATAGGGCAAGGCCTTGCCGTTCATCGCCACGCCCTTACCGTTGCTCTCCATTTCGAGCTGCTGGAGATAGGCCGGCAGCCGCGCGAGCCGCTGTTCGTAGGGCAGCACCGCCCGGGTCGGGTAGCCGCAGACCTGGTGATGCCACAGCCCGACGAGGGCGAGCATCAGCGGCAGGTTGTCGGTCCCTTCGGCGGTGCGGAAATGCCGGTCCATCGTGTGGCCGCCGAGCAGGAAGGCGCGGAAATTCTTCGGCCCCACCGCGATCATCAGCCCGAGCCCGATCGGACCCCAGAGCGAGTAGCGCCCGCCGACCCAATCCTCGAAACCGAACACCCGGCTGGGGTCGATCCCCCATTCGGCGGTCTTTTCGAGGTTCGAGGACAGCGCCGCGAAATGGCGGCCGACCTTGTCGGCGCCGAGCCGGCGTGCGAGCCAGTCGCGCGCCGTGGCGGCGTTGGTCATCGTCTCGATGGTGGTGAAGGTCTTCGACGCCACGATCACCAGCGTCGTCGCCGGGTCGAGCCCCTTGATCACGTCGTGGATATGCGCGCCGTCGACGTTGGAGACGTAATGCACCCGCGGTCCGTCATGGTAGGGCGCGAGCGCCAGCGTCGCCATCGCCGGGCCGAGATCCGAGCCGCCGATACCGATGTTGACCACGTCGGTGAAGCGCCCGCCCTGGGGCGTGCGGACCCGGCCGGTCCTGAGCCCGTCGGCGAAGTCTTCCATCCTCTCGAGCGTCTCGTGCACGCCCGGCAGCACGTCCTGGCCATCGACCAGCACCGGCCCCGGCCCGGGATCGCGCAGCGCGGTGTGCAGGACGGCGCGGCCCTCGGTCTCGTTGATCTTGCGGCCCTCGAACATCGCGTCGCGGCGGGCAGCGAGCCCGGCGCGCTCGGCGAGGGACAGCAGCTGATCGCGGGCGCTGGCATCGATGGTGGTCTTGGAGTAGTCGAACAGAAGCCCATCGGCGCGGACCGAGAACGCCGCCGCGCGGCCCGAATCATCTTCAAACAGCCGTTCGATCCGCACGGCCC
>JAGRMP010000616.1 GCA_020441225.1 Maritimibacter sp.
ATACCGGCGGCCCCGGCCGTTGGCGCGGTGGCAACGGTGTCGTGCGCAGCTACCGGCTGCTCGACGATGCGGGCGGTGCACTCTGGTTCGAACGCTCGAAGACCCCGGCCTGGGGTCTGCTTGGCGGCCAGGCGGCCGAGGGCCCGTCGAACACGCTCGTCCTGCCCGATGGCACCGAGGAGACGCCCTTGAAGATGCGCGCGCGGGCGTTGCCGAAAGGGACCCTGGTGGTCACCCGGACCGGTGGCGGCGGCGGCTACGGCGATCCGCTCGCCCGGCCGTTCGGCGAGATCCAGAAGGATCTCGACCGCGGCTGGATCAGTGCCGCGGCGGCCGAGCGCGATTACGGCGTCGTGGTCACGGATGGCCGGATCGACGAAGCGGCCAGCACGCCGCGCGCCGCTCTCTGACCTGCGAGACGCCGGGCCGCGTTATGTGCGGCCCGTTGCCACGAAAGGAGCGCCAATTGGCCGAAAAGACCACGCTTGCGCGCGACGTGTTCGCCGATGTTGCGACCGCGCTCGCCGCGCCGGGATGTGCGGCGCAGGATCTTCTGGCGCCCGTCGCCGACCACCTGATCGCGACCTATGACCTGGGGCTCGTGACCGTCACCTACCGCGATACGACCGATGGCTCGTTTCGGCGGCTGTTTTCCTCGAGGCCCGACGCCTATGAGGCGCAAGGGCGAAAGCCGGCCAACGAAACCGACTGGAGCCAGCACGTCATCACCGACCGGAAGACCTTCGTCGCCAACGATTACGAAGGGATGGCGCGGGTGATGTACGATCACGAAAAGATCCGCTCGCTGGGGCTCGAATCGATCCTCAACATCCCGATCGTGGTGTCCGGCGATGTCGTCGGAACGCTGAACTGCCTCGGCCCGGACGGTCACATGAGCGGCGATATCATTGCCGGATGCGAGGCCATGCGGCTCGCCGTGGCCGTGGCCCTGCAGCTGGAGAAGTCCAGAATGGCGGAGTTGGGCTGATGGATGCGCTATCGGAGTTCGGCCCCGTGGTCATGCTGGGCTGCGGCAAGATGGGCTCGGCGCTCTTGTCGCGCTGGATCGACGGGGGGCTGCCGCCCGGCAAGATCTGGGTGCTCGATCCGCGCCCCGCGGACTGGCTGACCGCCTGCGACGGGCTGCACCTGAACGACGGGCTGCCGGGCAGCGCCGCGCTGGCGGTCGTCGCGGTGAAACCGCAGGTGCTGCCCGAGGCCCTGCCGATCCTCGCGCCGCTCGCCGGGGGCGAGACGCTGTTCCTGTCGTTCGTCGCCGGCGTGCCCCATGCCACCTATCGCGACATCCTCGGCGACGACGTCCCGGTGATCCGGACGGTGCCGAACACACCCGCCTCGATCGGGCGCGGCATCACCGCGCTGCATGGCAACGGGCAGGTGACCGAGGCGCAGTTGGCGCTCGGCGAGGCATTGTTGTCGGCGGTGGGCAAGGTGGTCCGGCTCACGCGGGAGGACCAGCTCCGGTTGGAGACCTCGGTGGCTGGATGCGGTCCGGCCTATGTCTTTCACCTGATCGAGGCGATGACCGAGGCGGTGGTTGGCGAGGGATTGCCGCGCGACATCGCGGCGATGCTTGCGGTCGAAACGGTGGCCGGGGCCGGGGCGCTTGCCTCGATCTCCGACCGATCCTGTGCCCAGCTTCGGGAGGATGTCACCTCGCCGAACGGTGTGACACAAGCCGCGCTCAAAGTGTTGATGGACGACGAGACCGGGTTTCCGATCCTCCTGCGGCGGGCCGTGCAGGCGGCGCTGCGCCGCGACGACGAATTGGGGCAGGGGTAGCGCGGACCCGTCCTGGCGCCGGTTGCGGCGCGACCTTGCGGGTCTCCCTCTCGGCGCGCCGCTGACCGGACGCCGCCGTAGCGCTGTGACGGCCGACAGAACGTCGCGCTCGTTTGCCTATCTGGTTCGAAGCGGCCCGACGACACGCGAGCAGATCCAGAGCACCTTGGCGTCTTCGTCGCTGGT
>JAGRMP010000085.1:0-1227 GCA_020441225.1 Maritimibacter sp.
GATGCAGATAGGTGAACAGCACCTGTCCTTCGCGCAGCATCACCCGCTCGCCGGCCTGCGGCTCCTTCACCTTCACGATCATCTCGGCCCGGTCGAAGACCTCCTTGGCGGTCTCCACGACCTCGGCGCCCACGGCGCGGTAATCTGCGTCCGGAAAGCCGGCGCCAAGCCCGGTGCCGGTCTCGACGATCACCTGGTGACCATGCGCGATCGCCTCCGCCGCCGCGCGGGGCGTGAGCCCGGTGCGAAACTCCTGTGGTTTGATTTCCTTCGGACAACCGATGAGCATTCCGTTCCTCCCTGTTTTGCGCGAGCTTGCCGGGGATGGCGTGCGAATGCATTGAATTCTTGTGTGCTTGCGATAGGTTTCTTGGCAGAACCTGCGGCGGAAACCGCATTTCAAGCAAGGATCTTCGCCGATATGACCCTCGACAGCACGGATCAACGCATTCTCAGGGTGTTGCAGAAGAACGGGCGCATTTCCAATGCCGAGCTCAGCGATCGGATCAACCTGTCGCCCTCGGCTTGCCATCGCCGGGTGCAAAGGCTGGAACAGGACGGCTACATCCGCGGCTATGTCGCGATGTGCGACCCGAAACGGCTGGGCAAGGCGACCACGGTCTTCGTCGAGATCACGCTGTCGGGCCAGGCCGACGAACTACTCGAAGCCTTCGAACGCGAGGTCGCGCTGGTGCCCGAAGTGCTGGAATGCCACCTGATGGCGGGCAATTCCGACTACATCCTCAAGGTGGTCGCCGAAGACACCGAGGAATTCGCCCGTATCCACCGCCAGAAACTCGCGCGGCTCCCCGGCGTGCTGGGGATGCAGTCGAGCTTTGCGCTCCGCACGGTGTTCAAGACCACGGCGCTCCCGGTGTGAGGCGGGAAGCGGTTTCGAAACCGCTTGAAACGCGATTTCCAAATCGCGTGGCAAAGACCTTCGAAGGTCTTTTCTCCCGTCGCCGCTTCCCTTGGCGTCGTCCTCAGGCTACCCAAAGCCCATGACCGCCAAGCTTCAAGACGTCTACCGCACCCGTGTCGCCGAGGGGTTGCTCAACCCCGACCCGGCGCAGCTTGCCGTTCTGCCCATGCTCGACGACCTCCGCCAGCATCTCGAAGCCACGCACCTCAAGCGCCGCGGCATTCTCGGCGGGCTGTTCCACAAACCCGAGGAAGTGCCGATGGGCCTCTACCTTTGGGGCGGGGTCGGGCGCGGCAAGTCGATGC
>JAGRMP010000085.1:1270-13982 GCA_020441225.1 Maritimibacter sp.
CATTTCCACGCCTTCATGCAGGAGGTCCACGAGGGCATGCACCGCGCGCGTCAGGCGGGCGCGGCCGACGCGTTGGAGCCGGTCGCGAAAGCGCTCACCGACGACCTCAGGCTTCTCGCCCTCGACGAGATGCAGATCANNTCACCGACATCACCGATGCGATGATTGTCGGGCGGCTGTTCGAAAAGCTCTTCGCCGCCAATGTCGTGGTCGTGACCACCGGCAACCGTCCGCCCGAAGACCTCTACAAGGACGGGCTCAACCGGCAGCTCTTCCTGCCCTTTATCGACATGCTGCGCGAGCGGCTGGTGGTGCACGAACTGGTCAGCCCGACCGATTACCGGCTCGACCGCCTGATCGCCGCGCAGACCTATTTCACGCCCCTCGGCCCCACCGCCCGCGACGGGATATCTGCGATCTGGAAGAGCTTCGTCGCCGCCGGGCAGGAGCCGCAGCAGATGGTCCTGCGGGTCAAGGGCCGCGACGTGGTGCTGCCGCAGGTCTGTTCCGGCGTCGCCCGCGCCACCTTTTTCGACCTCTGCGCCAAGCCGCTCGGCCCCGGCGACTACCTCGCCATCGCCGAGGCGGTCCGGGTGCTCATCCTCGAAAACATCCCCCAGCTCGGCCGCGGCAATTTCAACGAGGCCAAGCGCTTCGTGACGCTCATCGACGCGCTCTACGAGGCGCATGTCAAGCTCATCGCCTCCGCAGCGGCCGAGCCCGAATACCTCTATCTCGAAGGCGAAGGCAGTTTCGAGTTCGAGCGCACCGCCTCGCGGCTCAGGGAGATGCAGGCGGCCGACTGGGGCGCCTGACCCGGTCCGGTCCGGCGCCGTCCCGGCGAACCCCCATAAAAAACCGCCCCGGCGAGGGAAACCGGGGCGGCAGAATGCACCTTTGAACGGGAGGGGGATGAAACCGGCCGAAATGTTCCGGTTCAAATCCCGTTCGGTTTGGAGATCACCTGGCCGGTCACTCCACCTCTTCTGTTGTCGGCTCGGCCAGCACCGGGTCCAGCGCGGGGCGGAACTCGTTTTGGGTCACAACATTCAGCGTCTCGTCGGGCGACGCCATACTCGGAAACTTCTCCGCCTGAGCCCAGAGCGAGCGGCGGCTGTCGACATTCAGCTTGGGGCCTGTCGAGGCGGCCGCAACCATGTAGCTCAGGACCTCACGCTCGCCCACCGTCGCGAGCTCGGGCGCGGTCACCCGGCGCGGAGCACAATACTCAGGGCAGAGCGGCGCAACCTTGTCCTGTCCGATGCGGACGGGCACGTCCTGGGCGGTGTAGAGCCCGGCCACCCGGACCGCGGTCTCGCCGCCGGTCGTCGTCAAGGTCCCGGTTTGCGCGTCTTGTGCCATTGCGGTTGTCGATGTGATCACTAATGCCCCAAAGGCGCAGATGTTCAGCCGGTTCATCAGCCGTCCCCTGTACCCTGTCCTGCTCGACAGGTAATTGCTGTAATGCCGGGTTGGCCCGGCTCGTTCACTTGGTCAACATGTAGCCGATTGACGCCGATTTGGTCAATATCGAGGGTTGACCTCGGTGAAATCTGCGCTACGTGGCAAAAGCCGAGTCGCACCAAGGACTTGTCCGGTCCCTGCCTGCCACAGGCGCGAACGGTCCACGATTATTTTTTGTGATCACGGGCCGGATCGGCACAAATCCGACGATCCCGGGCCTGTTTCGGCGGGAGTCAGCCGTTTTCGCGAAGCACCCGCCCGGCCAGGTAAAGCGAGCCGCAGATCAGGATCCGGGCCGCGGGATCGACGGCGACAACAGCCGAAACGGCATCGGCGACGCTGTCGGCGATGCCCGCCTCGGTGAGCGCAGGGATACCTGCGGCGCGGGCATGGCGCGCGGTGTCCGCGGCGGGCAGCGTATTCGTCTCGCCCGGGATCGAAACCGCGGTGAGGCTCGCGGCATGGGCGACGAGCGGCGCGAGATAGCCCGCGACGTCCTTGGTGTTCATCATGCCGCAGATCAGGTGCGTCGGGCGGTCAGGCAGGCGCGTGAGGGTCTCGGCCAGCGCCTCGCCACAGGCGGCGTTGTGGCCGCCGTCGAGCCAGAATTCGGCCCCCGGCGCGGCGTCGATCAGCGGCCCCTGGCGCAGGCGCTGCATCCGGGCGGGCCAGCGCACCTCGGTGACGGCCGCCTCCGCCGCCGCCTCGGCAAAACCCAGCTGGCGCAGCGCGGCGATAGCGGCGCCGGCGTTCTGGAACTGATGCGCGCCCATGAGCGTGGGCGGCGGCAGATCGAGCAGGCCGGACGTGTCCTGGTAGACAAGGCGCCCGCGTTCTTCCCAGGCATCCCAGTCGCGGCCCTGGACGAGCAACGGCGCGCCGACGCTCTCGGCACGGGCCTCGATCACCGCCATCGCGTCGTCGGGCTGGCGGGTGACGATGCAGGTGACACCCGGCTTGAGGATGCCCGCCTTCTCGCCGGCGATCTGCGCCACGGTGTCGCCGAGAAACTGCGGGTGATCGAAGGACACCGGGGTGATGATCGTAAGCGCGGGCCGGTCGATCACGTTGGTCGCGTCGAGCCGCCCGCCGAGGCCGACTTCGAGCAGCGTCCAGTCGGCCGGCGTCTCGGCGAAGGCGAGCAGCGCGGCGGCGGTCGTGATCTCGAAATAGGTGATGTTGCCACCGTCGTTGGCGGCATAGCAGCGGTCGAGCACCTCGGTCAGGTGATCCTCGGTGATGAGCGCGCCCGCAAGCCGGATGCGCTCGTGAAACCGGGCAAGATGGGGCGAGGTATAGGCATGCACCTTCTGCCCCGCGCCCTCGAGACCGGCGCGGATCATCGCCTGGGTCGAGCCCTTGCCATTGGTGCCGGCGATATGGATCACCGGCGGCAACCGCCGCTCGGGATGGTCGAGCGCCTCGAGCAGCCGCCAGACCCGGTCGAGCGTGAGGTCGATCACCTTGGGATGAAGCGCCATCATCCGCTCCAGGATGCGGTCGGACCCGGCGGCGCTCACGCTTTGGCGGCTCCGGTCCCGGACGTGCCCGCGGCCTCGGCCTTGGCGCCGGTCTCCGGCTTGGCCGGCACATCCGCCTTGGGCAGGACCGTCGTCTCCTCGGGCGCCGGCAGGTCGCCCTTCACCGCGGGTGACAATCCGAGCATCATCCTGAGGATCGTCACCAGCTCGTCCTTGATGTGTTTGCGGTGGGTCACCCGGTCGAGCATCCCGTGGTCGAGCAGGTATTCCGCCCGCTGGAACCCGTCGGGCAGCTTTTCGCGGATCGTCTGTTCGATCACCCGGGGCCCGGCGAAACAGATCAGCGCGTTGGGCTCGGAGATATGCACATCGCCCAGCATCGCGTAGCTCGCCGTCACGCCGCCCGTGGTCGGGTGGGTGAGCACCACGATATAGGGCAGGCCCGCGTCCTTGACCATCTCGACCGCCACGGTGGTGCGCGGCATCTGCATGAGCGACAGGATGCCTTCCTGCATCCGCGCTCCGCCGGCGGCCGAGAACAGCACCAGCGGCCGCTTCGTCGCCACGGCGCGCTCGGCGGCGGCGATGATCGCGTTGCCCACATACATGCCCATCGACCCGCCCATGAAGGAGAAATCCTGCGCCGCCGCAACGATGGGCGTGCGCCCGATCTCGCCCTCGGCCACCAGCATCGCCTCGCGTTCGCCGGTGGATTTCTGCGCCGCCTTCATTCGCTCTGGATAGCGCTTCTGGTCCTTGAAATGCAGCGGATCGGTGAGCGGGGCGGGCACCGGGACCTCGGCGAAGGTGCCGCCGTCGAACAGGGCATGAAAGCGCTCGCGCGGAGAAATCGCCATGTGATGGTCGCAGTTGTTGCAGACCCTCAGCGCGTCTTCGAGCTCGCGATGAAACAGCATCTGCCCGCATTCGGGGCATTTGATCCACAGGTTTTCCGGGATCTCGCGGCGCGAGAACAGCGAGTTGATCCTGGGCCGGACGTAATTCGAGATCCAGTTCATCGGGGCTCCCCCATGGCTTTCCCGGCCCTACCTAAGCGGGGTCGTACGGATTTGCAATCGGACGGTGACGGTTCATCCAGCGACGCCAGAGGGCAAAGAGCAGGAGCGCCGCAACCGTCTGGGCGAGGATCGAATAGGTGGCATAGCCCGAGGCCGGATCCATCGCGATCCCGTAGAGCGAAAAGCCCGACAGCTCGCCTTCGAGGCCGAACAGGATCATCGAGGCGTTGTTGCCGAGATGCAGGCCGATGGCGGCGCCGAGGTTGCCGGTGCGCATCGTCACCAGGGCCGCGAGCGTGCCCATGGTGGTGGCATTGGCGACATAGGCTGTGGCGTTGACCGGCCCGTAGGTCCCGGGGTCGAAATGCAGCGCGCCGAAGACGAGCGCGGGCAGCACCGCCCAGACCAGCGGCGACCGGAACCGGGCGCGCAGCTGTTGCAGCAGGTAGCCGCGAAACGCCAGCTCCTCGGCCGAGACCTGCATCCCGATCAGTGCCAGCGCCGGGACGAGGCCGATCAGCCACTCGCCGGTCGGACGCAGACGCGCGACCTCGGGCGGCACGCCTTCGGGCAGGACCAGGTGTTCGACCACCATCAGCGCATTGAGCGCGACGACAAGCCCGAGCATGGCGGCAAGGCCGTAGCGGAACTGCGCAGCGTTGAGCCGGTGGTCCGGCCCGAACAGGCTGACATAGCCGCGCCGGTGCAAGAGCTGCAAGCTCACCGCAAGGCCCAGGTGCAGCCCCGCGAAGGTGAGAAAGAACATCGCCGCCCCGACCCAGCGGGTGGTGTCCATCACCATCCCCGGCGGCAGGCCGCTGATCCGGCCCGCCAGCCAGATCAACCCGAGCCCCGCCCCGATCCAGATCGCGAGAGTGAGCACGCTGCCAAGCACGGTGCGCCAGAGCTGCGGCCGGTCTGTGGCCGGCGACCAGAAGTGCGGATCTGTCATGGCGTGTCCCCGTCTCTATGTTGCCGGTTTAACATCCCCGAGGCCGCCGTCCAGTTGTACCGGGGCACGGGACGGGATGCCGCCGGGGCTGGGCGAAGCCGGCCGGAATGACGCCGCCATCGGGGTGCGGTCGCTCGGGGCCGGCCGGCGCGATGGCGAAGCTGTGCCGCGGCATTGCCCTGCCGTGACGCCTTAAAGCTCTGAAAAAAAATCACTTTCCCCCGTTAACCCGAATCCGGAAATCCGGATTTCTGGATTTCGTGTCCCGCCAGGAGATCCGACGACCCGCCGCACGAGGCTCGATCCCATTCCCACCCCTTCCCGGGCAAGCGCGGTCGCCGCTGTTGCGCCCGACGGGCGGCGCCCCCTGCCTCGGAGGTGCTCGGAATGTCGCAGCCGTGCCAATGGTTTGCTCTATGGAAACATTTTGTTCTAAGAACGGATACAGTCGCAATGCGAGAGCGAATCCTCAGGACATGGCCAAGGCCCTTCCCAGCCTGCTCGAATCCTTCCTCCATCGGCGCGCTCTGCACCGGTGGGAGCGCGTGGCCGCCGGGGCGCAGGCACTGCCGCTGTCGCGGTTGCGGGCGCTGCGCCAACGCGCCCTGCAGATGCGCTCGCGGATCGACCGGGTCCTGTTCATCGCCGATGAACGGCTGACCCTGCCCCGGATCGGCTCCAAGGCGTTCCACAAGCCGCTGCACAGCGACTGGGGTTGGCGCCCGGCGCTCTGGCGCGGGCCGATCGCCCCGCCCGGGGTGGCCGCGGCGGCGACCAAGCAGGGGTTCGGCGACGAGGTGACCCTGTTTCACGACTGCCGGATTTCCGAGCTGACCGTGCGCCAGATCCGCAACACCCGCGAGGCGGATGTCGCCCCCTTCGGCCTGCGCATGGACGTGTTCAATTTCGACGGCTCCTTCCTGTCGCTGGTGGTCAACCTGCCGGAAAGCGCGGTGAGCGGGTTGCAGCGCCGGCACCTGGTGCGGATGACCGCGGTGGTCGAGACGGAACGCCCGCTCGAAATCTTCGCCCGCCTCAACATCCGTCACGGCCCCAACACCGAACAACTCGTGCGCGAACTGCCGCTCGGGCAGGGCGAAATCGTCGTCGAGTTCGACCTCGCCTATTCAAACCTCAACGAGAAGCGGGTGGAGAAAGCCTGGGTCGATCTGATCTTCGAACAGCCGTCGATGAACCAGGTCATCCTGCGCGACGTCACCTTCTCACGCCGCCCCCGGGCGGATCTCTAGGGGGCGGGGATGGCAGAGACGCATCTCACCGCGACACGGATTGTCGAAGGGGTCTGGGAGGGTGTCCTGACCGGGGCCGAAGTGGCGCCGGAGATCTCCGTGAGCCACCTCGACACAGCCGTCGACGGCGCGACCGTCACCCCCGACCCGAGCCATCCCGGCCAGTTCCTCGTGCGGGTGCCGGTGCCGGTCGAATTGCTCAGCGAGGGCACCCAGACCTTTGTCATTACCGAGGCCGACAGCGGCGAACGGCTCGCCAGTTTCACCGTGGTGATGGGGCAGCCGCTCGATGAAGACATCCGCGCCGAGCTGGCGCTGCTCAGGGCCGAGCTCGACATGCTCAAACGCGCCTTCCGCCGCCATTGCGTCGAGACGATGTAGCACCCGGACAGGCCGACCGGTCACTCCAGCCGAAACACCTTGTCCCGGCCGGTCGCCCCACGAAGGAGCGTCAGCCGCGATTTCGCCACCCCCAACGCATCGGCGAGCAGCTTGATCACAGCTTCATTGGCCTTGCCGTCCTCGGGCACGGTCGTAACCCAGACCCGCAGCCCCTCGTCCCCCGCCTCCACGGCATTGCGCGCAGCCTTCGGTGTGACCCGCACGGCCAGCTCCGCGCCGGGGACGGCGAGATGGGCAAGCGCCCCCTTTTTCATCGCGGACCCCATTGCCGCGCCACTCGCAGACCCCAAAGGCGGGCACTGGAGCGGGGGGAGGGGGCGGGCACGGGTGTCATGCCCCGACCCTAGGGGGCGCAGAGGCACATGCAAGCCCGTTCCCGGGTTGAATTCCAGGGCGCGGGGGCCGACATGTGAGCCGACCAGACGGAGACAACCATGCCCGAGAGAAAACAGGCCGCGCTCGATTTCCTGCTCACCCGCCGGTCGCGCCCGGCCAAGACGCTGACCGCCCCGGTGCCGGACCGCGCGGAGCTGACCACGCTGCTCACCGCGGGCGCCCGCACCCCGGACCATGGCAAGCTCGAACCCTGGCGCTTCATCGTGCTGGAGCGTCCGGCGCTCGAGCGGCTCGCGGGCGAGGTCATGGCGCGCGGCGCGGCCCGGGGCGAAGCGCCCGACCGGATCGAAAAGGTCTATCGCCAGTTCGCCGATTCGCATCTCGCCGTTGCGGTCGTGGCCTCGCCGAAACCCTCCGACAAGATCCCGGAAATCGAGCAGGTCTATTCCGCCGGCGCCGTCTGTCTGTCGCTGCTCAACGCCGCGCTCGCCGCGGGCTGGGGCGCCAACTGGCTGTCCGGCTGGGCCTGTCACGACCCCGAGTTCCTGTCCGTCACGCTGGGCGTCGAGGGTCACGAAAGCGTCGCCGGCTTCATCCATATCGGCACCGAGACCGCCGCGCCGCCTGAACGTCCGCGCCCCGATCTCGATGCCATCACCACCTGGGTTTCCAAATGAGTGGGGGTTTCTCAATGGTCGGGGCCACGACATGATCGGCGATTTTCTCAAAGCGCTGGGCCAGCTCCCCGAGCGGCCCTTCCGCCGGGTGCTGCTGCTCGGCCTCGGCCTCACACTTGCGCTGCTCGCGGGGCTCACCATCGCGCTCGCCTGGATCGCCGGGCTGTTCATCCCCGATACGGTGACGCTCTTCGGCATGACCATCACCTGGCTCGACAGCGTCGCAAGCTGGGCGACCGTGGTCCTGATGATCCTCCTGTCGGTGGTGCTGATGGTGCCGGTCGCCGCCGCCTTCACCGGCATCTTCCTCGACGACGTCGCCGAGGCGGTGGAAGAAAAGCACTACCCGGGCCTGCCCGAGGTCGCGCGCATCCCGGTCATGGACACGCTGCGCGACTCGCTCAGCCTGATCCTCGTCACCATCGGCGTGAACCTGGTGGCGCTCGTGCTGCTGTTCTTCGTCGGTCCGCTCGCGCCGGTCCTGTTCTGGGCGGTGAACGGTTACCTTCTGGGCCGCGAGTTTTTCCAGATGGCGGCGATGCGCCGCGAGGGCCGCGAGGGAGCAACGCGACTGCGCAAGCGGCACGCGGGACAGATCTGGCTCGCCGGGACGCTCATGGCCGTGCCGCTCTCGGTGCCGCTGGTCAACCTCCTGATCCCGGTCCTCGGTGCGGCAACCTTCACCCATATGTACCACCGCCTGGCCGCGCGCTGACCGGTGCGGTCGCGGCCGGGCCCCGGTACCCGGCCGGACAGATTGCCTCAGGCCCGGCCGGTTGTTTGGCCTCCGTCCGGCTGCTAGCGTCGCCCCATTGCAGACACGTACCTGTTTGAAGGGGGAGACCATGAAACGCATGACAACCCGGACCGCGGGCCTTGCCGCCGCCCTCGTCCTGACCGCCGGCGCTCTTCCGGCGGGGGCCGGCGAAGCGCCCGAGATCCCGACAGATCCGCTCACCGTCACCTGCTCCGAACTCGGCATCCCCGAGGCGGCCTGCGACCCGGAGGTGGTGACCGCGGACCAGATCCGCGCGATGCTGGTCGCGGGCCCGCTCACCGGTCCGGCGATGGCGCCGCTCCTGGAAGCGGGCGCCTTCGGCCCGCGCGGCGCCCTGCCGGAACCGCCAGAGGTGGACCCCCCGGCAGAAGGCGAGATGCCGCCGGTCTTCGTCCCGGTCTTCGACACCGCGGCCTATGCGGCGATGCTGGACGCGGGCATCAGCCGGACCGTGGTGGTCGAGGATCTCGGGGTCGAGGTGAGCGTGCCGGTGATCGACTGCCGGTTTGCGATCTGCCTGCCCGCGGGCATGACCGGCGGTCCTGGTTTCGTCGACTGGGAAAAGCTGGAAATGCCCGAAATGCCGCCGATGGAAGAGATGCCGGAGGCGCCTGCGGCCGAGTAGCGGGCCTGCGATGGCCTCCGTCCATCGGACGGGGGCCAGGACCGGCACGCCCCCGCCGCCATGCCCGGGTCCTTGGTTAACGAAACGTTGATCGGCCCGAAAGGGTGCCCCCAACAGACCCACCAGTTCCTTGAATAATAAAGAAAAAACCGGGGTGAACAAAATCCGGAAATCCGGATTCCTGGATTCCGGAGGCCGACCGATACACCCCGGCCCCAACCCCTCGTCGCGTCCGGAAATCAGTTCGGAATCCGCTCGCCCATCACCCCCCAGGTGTCGAGATCCTCGATCGAGATCGCGCCCGAGAGAATGATCCAGACCACGATCCCCCACAGCACCAGCGTCGTCAGGGTCACGATCAGCAGGGTCCGTTTGAGCCGAAAATCGGCCGGCGCGCCCTCGTGGGTGCCGGGCACGACCTCGCCCGCCTCACCCTGGGTCTTCAGCGCGATCGGCAGGGTGACGAACATGGTCACGAACCAGATCACCACGAACAGAACAGCCCCGCCCGTGATCGACATCAGACCTGCTCCAGCTCGACCAGTGTACCGGTAAAGTCCTTGGGATGCAGGAACAGAACCGGCTTGCCATGGGCGCCGATCTTGGGCTCGCCCGTACCCAGCACCCGCGCGCCCGCGGCCTTGAGCTTGTCGCGCGCGGCGAGGATATCCTCGACCTCGTAGCAGACATGGTGGATGCCGCCCGAGGGGTTCTTGTCCAAAAACCCGGCGATCGGCGAGTTTTCCCCCAGCGGGTAGAGCAGTTCGATCTTGGTGTTCGGCAGGGTGATGAACACCACCGTCACCCCGTGGTCCGGCTCGTCCTGCGGGGCGCCGACCTCGGCCCCCAGCGTGTCGCGGTACTGCGCGGCGGCGGCGTCGAGGTCCGGCACCGCGATGGCCACATGGTTCAACCGTCCGATCATCTCCGTCTCCCTCATATTCGGCGCGTGCCCGGGTGTAGCCCGCCGGCGCGCGCCCGCGCAAGTGTGGTGGCGGTAACCGGTTGTTAAGCAGTTTGGTGTTTCGTTCTTTGCGAAAGGAGCAGCACCATGGACGACCTCTTGCACCAGTTCCAGGCCCGCCGCACGCCAGAGCGCCCGCTCAACGGGCTCAAGGTCCTGGTTGTCGAAGACAGCCGCACCGCCGCCCAGGCCGTACGCCTGCTCACGCTCTATTCCGGCGCCCGGCTCAGACGCGCCGACAGCCTGGCCGCGGCGCACCGGCATCTGGCGATCTACCGGCCCGACATCGTGATCGTCGACATGGGGCTCCCGGACGGCGACGGCGCCGATCTGATCGCCGAACTGGCGCGTGCCGATCCCCGCGTGCCGGTCCTGGTCGGCACCAGCGGCGATCCCGGTACGGAAGACGCCGCGCTGGCGGCGGGCGCCGATGCCTTCCTCGCCAAGCCGGTCGAAAGCCTGGCGCTGTTCCAGCAGGTGCTCGTCGCACTCCTGCCTGCCGAACTCGCGCCCCGGGGTCCGCGCGCGCTGCCCGATGCAACGATTTCGCCGGACCCGAGTTCCTTCGCCGAGGATCTGCGACTCGCCGCCGACATAATGCGTGACGGCGCGACCCCCGGGCTCGCCTATGCTGCGCAATTCCTCGGGACGGTGGCGCAGGCCGCCCGCGATCCGGTGCTCGAAGCGGCTGCGCGCAACCTGGCCGCCGCGCCCGCTCAGGCACCGCAGGTTGCGCGGCTGGTCGCCGACCGGCTCGCGGAAATGCGGGCCCCGGCGTGACGGGGCATCGCTTGTCCGATGGCAAGCGCCTGTCCCGCCGCGACGACGGTCGCCCGATACCGCGGGCCTTTGCCTGCCCCCGCGTCCGCCGGTCGCATCGATGTCACATGAGTGCCGAATTGCCGCTGAATTTTCCCCCAAAGGGTCCCCCCCGCTCCCCAATGCCGCCCCATTTCGGGGCCAGAAATGGCGCCAACGGCAGGACAGAGACCGCCGCCACCCAGATCGGGAGACGAGATCTTTGAAACGCTTTTTCGATGGTACGACGGCAGGTGACGACGGCAGCCCCGTGATGGATTGGGCCGTTCTCCTGACCGGTATCGTGCTCCTGGCCTTTTCGGTGATCCCCGCGATCACGGTCAAGGCCGACCAGATCTCCGCCAGCACGTTGGACCGCGTGGTGGCAGAGGAGGATTGGCTCCCCAGCTGATCCGGGTTCCCCGAGGACCGTTCCAAGCGGCGCGCCTGGCAGGGCGCGCCGCCAACGTTTCCGGGGCTACGTGTCGAAGGAAAATCCGGCCGGATAGGCGTGAATCGCGTCGAAATCCGCCTTGCCCAGGTCGTGCCCCGCCGCTTTCAGCCCGGTATGGGCCGCGGTCACATGAAAAATCATGTTGGGCAACGCAAAGCGCAGGAGGTAATCCGCGCCGCCCTGTGTCACATCGGCAAATCCCGCCCGGTGCGCAATCTCGCGCAACACCAGATCGCCGGCCCCCAGCCCGTCGAGCGCCGCCGCCATTGCATCGGCATAGGCAAGCAGCCCCTCGCGGGTGATCTCGGCAGGCCAGTCCGGCCCGGTCCGGTCGGTAAAGGGCAGCACCGCCCGCCCGGCAAAGCCGATCGCGATCGCCAGCTGATCGCCGACCGGCCGCATGTCCGGCGCGGGCCGCAGGGCCAGATCGGCCTCGGTCGCGATCTCCACGAGCGCCCGGGTGCGGCCGAGATAATGCCGCACCGTTTCAAGCGCCGCCGCAAGCACCGTTTCGAGCGTTTCCGCCGTCACCCGCGCTTCACGCCTCCGGCTCGACGATCCGCACATGCAGATCGCGCAGCTGCGCGTTGTCCGGCACCGAGGGCGCGCCCATCATCAGGTCTTCCGCCCGCTGTGTCATCGGGAACAGCATGACCTCGCGGATCGTCTCTTCCTCGGCGAGAAGCATCACGATCCGGTCGATCCCGGCGGCGCAACCCCCGTGCGGCGGCGCGCCGTAGTGAAAGGCATTGACCATGCCGCCGAACCGGCGCTTGACCTCGTCCTCGCCATACCCGGCGATCTCGAAGGCCTTGAACATGATGTCGGGCTTGTGGTTGCGGATCGCGCCCGAGAGGATCTCGGCGCCGTTGCAGGCGAGGTCATACTGGTAGCCGAGCACGTCGAGCGGATCGCCCGCCAGCGCCTCAAGCCCGCCCTGCGGCATCGAGAACGGGTTGTGCTCGAAATCGATCTCGCCGGTCTCCTCGTCCTGCTCGTAGATCGGGAAATCGACGATCCAGGCGAAAGCGAACCGGTCGCGCCAGTTCTCGTCCTCGGGGTCCTTCGGCGTCTCTTCCCAGATCGTGGTGCGCGCGAGACCGGCGACGCGCTGGAAGCTCTTGGGCTTGCCGCCGAGGAAAAACGCCGCATCGCCGACGCCAAGGCCGAGCTGCTGGCGGATCGCCTCGGTCCGCTCGGGACCGATGTTCTTGGCCAGCGGGCCGGCGGCTTCCATGCCGCCCTCGACCTCGCCGGACTTGAGCTTGGCTTGCGCTTCCTTGACGGAAATCCCCTGCTCTTGCGCCACCGTGTCGGCGGTCTTGTCCCGCCAGAAGATATACCCCATCCCCGGCAGACCCTCTTTCTGCGCGAAAGAGTTCATCCGGTCGCAGAACTTGCGGCTCCCGCCCTTCGGCGCCGGGATCGCCCGCACCTCGGTCCCCTCCTGCTCAAGCAGTTTCGCGAAGATCGCAAAGCCCGAGCCGCGGAAATGCTCGGACACGTCCTGCA
>JAGRMP010000085.1:14028-14303 GCA_020441225.1 Maritimibacter sp.
ACCACAGCGCCGAATCCCGGTAGGAGATCAGCGGCCAGTCGGCATAGGCATCCACCTTGCGGCCCTCGGCAAACTCGGCGAACACGCCTTCGAGCACCGGCCCCACCGTGTCGAAGATCTCCTGCTGCTCGACGAAGGACATCTCCATGTCGAGCTGGTAGAAGTCGGTGGGCGAGCGGTCCGAGCGCGGGTCTTCGTCGCGGAAACACGGCGCGATCTGGAAATACTTGTCGAAACCCGAGACCATCAAGAGCTGCTTGAACTGCTGCGGCGCC
>JAGRMP010000617.1:0-166 GCA_020441225.1 Maritimibacter sp.
GGGGTCCGGGGGCGGAGCCCCCGGCGGGTCGCCGTGCGCGGAACGCGCGCGGCGAAACACCTCTCCACCTTCCAACCCCGGCCACCGCGCCTTACATAGGGGCAAACGACGACAGGAGTGCCCGTGGGGCTCGGAGATATCGCAGACGGGATCGTCCGGCAGGTGG
>JAGRMP010000617.1:244-2198 GCA_020441225.1 Maritimibacter sp.
TGTCGCGCGCCGGCAAGACCGTGTTCATCACCTCGCTGGTGGCCAATCTCATGGACCGCGGCCGGATGCCGGGCTTCCTGCCGGCCGCCGAGGGGCGCATCCTCACCGCCTTCCTTCAGCCGCAACCCGACGACACCGTGCCGCGCTTCGATTTCGAAACCCATCTCGGCGCCATGACCGGTCCGAACCCGCATTGGCCCGACAGCACCTCCGCCGTGTCGGAGCTGCGGCTGAGCTTCCGGGTCCGCCCCGGCGGGCTCCTGTCCGGGCTCAGACAGCCCCGTACCGTGCATCTCGACATCGTCGACTACCCGGGCGAATGGCTGCTCGACCTGGCCCTGCTCGATACCGATTACGCCAGCTGGAGCGCCGCCACACTCGGCCGCATCGCCAACCGCCCGATGGCCGCCGACTTCCTCGCCGCCGCCGCGCAGGCCGACGCCGCCGCCAATTTCGAGGAAACCGAAGCCCGGACACTCGCCCGCGCCTTCACCGCCTATCTCCAGGCCGCCCGCGCCACGGGCTATTCCGATTGCACGCCCGGGCGCTTCCTGCTGCCCGGCGAGATGGAAGGCAGCCCCGCGCTCACCTTCGCGCCGCTCGAAAAACCCACCACCACCGCGCGCCGCTCGCTCTGGCGCGAGATGGAACGCCGCTTCGAAGCCTACAAATCCCAGGTGGTCAAACCCTTCTTCCGCGACCATTTCTCCCGCATCGACCGCCAGGTGGTGCTGGTCGACGTGCTCGAGGCGATCAACGCCGGCCCCGCCGCCTTCGAAGATCTGCGCCGCGCCATGGCCGAGATCCTCCAGGCCTTCCGCCCCGGCCGCAACGCCTGGCTCACGTCGCTCTTCCTCGGCCGACGGGTCGAAAAAATCCTCTTCGCCGCGACCAAGGCCGACCATCTGCACCACAGCCAGCACGCCAGGCTCACCGCGATCACCAGCGCCATGCTGCGCGAGGCGGTGGACCGCGCCGATTTCGCCGGCGCCGAAACCGGCGCGATGTCGATCGCGGCCCTGCGTGCCACCACCGAGGAACGGATCGAACACGAGGGCCGCAAGCTCGACGTGGTGCGCGGCCGGCTCGAAGACAGCGGCCGCTCGGCCGCCTTCTACCCCGGCGCGCTCCCCGAGGACCCGATGCGCCTCATCGCCCCCGCCCGCGACGGCGCGGAACGCTGGCTCGATGCCGATTACCGGGTGATGCGCTTCGCGCCGGCCGAGATCTCGCTCAAACCCGGCGACGGCCCGCCGCATATCCGCCTCGACCGGGCGGCCGATTTCCTCATCGGAGACCGCCTGTGACTTTCCTGCGCCACCGCCTCTTGCGGGCCGTCACCACCCGGGCGCGCCCCGTCCTCGGCCCCGCCCGGGACCCCGACGCCCCTGCCATCGGCGCGATCCTGTCCGACTGGATCGACGAGACCGACTGGATGCCGCGCATCCACAAGCGCGAGGACGAACAGGCCTTCGCCGCCGACCTCGTCGCGCGCGGCTGGGTCACCGTGGCCCGGCGGCGCGGCGAAGTGGTCGGCTTTCTCGCCCGTGACGGCGCCGAGGTCGTCGCGCTCTACGTCGCCCACAGTGCGCGCGGGCAGGGGGTGGGCACCGCGCTGCTCGCGCGCGCCAAGCGCCGGAGCCCTCGGCTCGCGCTCTGGACCTTTCAGTTCAACCGCGCGGCGCAGGCTTTCTACGCCGCCCAGGGGTTTCGCGAAGTCGCCCGCACCGGCGGCGCGGGCAATGACGAGAAACTGCCCGACATCCGTTATCAATGGGAGCGTCACAGGTGACCGACCGCAGAGACGGCCCCGTCCTGATCGAGGACGACACCCGAAGCGATGTGACCCCGGCCACCGCGCCCCCGGTGCCCGAGGCGGATCCGGGCCTGCCCCAACCGGCCGCGATGCAGATCGCCGCCACGCTTGCGGCGCGCAAACCCTCGCGCCTCGCGC
>JAGRMP010000618.1 GCA_020441225.1 Maritimibacter sp.
CACAAGCATCCCGGCCACCTGCACGAACGCGATACGGCTCAGGGCAAGGTCAGCATCTTCTTTCCGAAAGTATCCGAGGCCGAGACCCGCGCCGTGATCTATCTCGATGTCGATCCAGTTGCCCTCGTGCGGGGAAAGAACGAACAATCGGATGGCCTCCTTGCGCAGTATGTGAACGATCGCCCTTATGCGGCGAATTCGCTCCTGTCGGTCGCGCTCGGACGCGTGATCGGGCAGACGATGTCGGGCAAGTCGAAGGACCGGCAGTCGCTTGCCGACCGGGCGCTGCCGTTCCGCATCCGCATCGCGCCCGTCGCGGTGTCCGGTGGGATCGACGTGATCGAGGAACTCTTCAGCCCGCTCGGCTACGAATTCGACGCGAAGCCGCTCGACGATACCGGTCGGCGGGCAGTCTTCGATCTCCACTTCACGATCACCGCCCGGCTGAGCGAGATCCTCAATCACCTCTATGTTCTCGTCCCGGTGCTCGACAACGCCAAGCACTACTGGATCGACAAGGCCGAGATCGAGAAGCTCCTGGCCAAGGGTGGCGACTGGCTGCCATCGCATCCGGCGAAGGAACTGATCGCCCGCCGGTCCCTGAAGCATCGCCGGAGCCTCGTCGAACAGGCACTGGAGCGGCTGTCGGAAACGATCGACGAGGAGGCCGGGGAAGAGAGCGCGACGGATGCGGGCGAAGAGGCGCTGGAGAAACCGATCCGCCTGCATGACCTGCGTCTCGACACGGTGCGGGATGCTATACTGGCGGCTGGCGCGCGTACGGTCCTTGATCTCGGCTGTGGCGAGGGCAAACTGATCCGCCGCCTGATCCGCGAGCGCGGGATCGAGCGTGTCCTTGGCGTCGATCCGTCGGTCCGGACGCTCGAAACCGCGGCCCGGCGGCTGCATCTCGACGAGGCGGGCGACCGGTTGCGCGAGCGGGTGCGGCTTCAGCTCGGCAGCCTGACCTATGGCGACCGCCGCTGGCAGGGGTTCGACGTGGCGACGCTCGTGGAGGTCATCGAACATATCGACCCGCCGCGCCTTGCCGCGCTGGAACTGTCGCTGTTCGGCGATGCGCGGCCGGGGATGGTCGTGGTCACGACCCCGAACCGCGACTACAATGTGCTGTTCGAGGGCATGGCCCCTGGCACGCTCCGTCACGGCGACCACCGCTTCGAGTGGACCCGCACCGAGTTCGCCAACTGGGCGGGCCGTGTCGCGGCGACCCATGGCTACGCGACCGACATTCGGCCCCTTGGCCCGGAAGATGCCACCCACGGCGCGCCGTCGCAGATGTGTGTCTTCACACGGGAGGGCGCTGCATGACCCTTCCGGCCTTCGTTCCTTCAATCGACCAGACCGTCCACGCCGCCATTTCGGCGAAGCTTGACGAGATCGAGCGCGATCATGATGTCCGCATCCTCTTCGCGGTCGAAAGCGGCAGCCGGGCCTGGGGGTTTCCCTCGCCTGACAGCGACTACGATGTGCGGTTTGTCTATGCGAACCGGCGCGACTGGTATTTGTCGCTCACCCCGGGCCGCGACGTGATCGAACTGCCGATCTCGGAAGAGCTGGACATCGCCGGCTGGGACCTGCGCAAGGCTCTGAACCTGCTTCTGAAGCCCAACCCGGTGATGCTCGAATGGCTGTCGAGCCCGATCCGCTATCGCTGGAATGAACCCGCCTGCACGGCGCTGAACGGCCTCGCCAAAAGAATCACGCACCAGACCGCTTGCCGGTTCCACTACCTCAGCCTTGGCGAAGGACAGTGGCGCAAGCACGTGGGCGAGGCGGTCAAGGTCAATTTCAAGAAATACTTCTATATTCTGCGCCCCGCGCTGGCTTTGCGCTGGTTGCGCTTGCAGCCGGACCTGCTGCCGCCGATGAACCTTCAGGCGCTGATCGACGGGCTGGACCTCGACCAGAAGACGATTGCCAGGATTGCCGATTTGCTCGAAGCGAAGGCGGTGGCCAAGGAAATCGGCACCGGCGCCCGGATCGTGGAGATCGACCACCTGATCCAGTCGGAATTCGAACTGGCCCGGACCGCAACCGAGGATCCGGCGAGAGGGGATCACCGCGACGAGGCGACGGCCTTGTTCCGCAGGCTTGTCGAAGGGGAATGACATGAAGATCTCGATCCCCGACTTCTCGCTCGTTGTCCTGATCGGACCCACGGGTTCCGGCAAATCGAGTTTCGCTCGAAGGCATTTTCGCGAGACCGAGATTGTCTCCTCTGATGCCTGCCGGGCCGTCGTCTCGGATGACGAGACTGATCAGGCCGCGACCGGTGACGCATTCGAACTCCTGCGTCTTACGGCGGGCATTCGCCTGCGGCGCCGTAAGCTCACGGTGATCGACGCCACCTCGGTACAGCCGCGCGACCGGGCTGAACTGGTACAGCTCGCGCGTCAGTACCATGCCCTGCCGATCGCATTGGTGCTGAACATCGACCCCGACCTCTGTCACGAGCGCAATCAGGGACGGGCCAACCGGGACTTCGGCCCGCATGTGGCACGCAACCATTCGAAGGCGCTGAGGCGCGGGCTGCGCGGTTTGCAGAAGGAGGGCTTCCGGCAAGTTCACATCATGAACGCGCCCGCCGAAGTTGACGCGCTGGAGATCGCGCGCGAGCCGCTCTGGACCGATCTGCGCCATGACGAGGGTCCCTTTGACATCATCGGCGACATCCACGGCTGTTTCGACGAACTGACCGACCTGCTGACCCGGCTCGGCTACGACCTCGACCCCTACGCATCGGGTGAAGCGCTGCTCAGCGCACGCCATCCCGAAGGACGCCGAGTCTATTTCGTCGGCGACATAACCGACCGGGGTCCGCGCAATGTCGATTGCCTGCGGCTCGTCATGGGGATGTGTGCCGAGGGTTCCGGCCACTGCGTGATGGGCAACCACGATTTCAAGCTCTCGAAATGGCTGAAGGGCCGCGACGTCAAACAGACCCACGGCCTCGACCAGACGGTCGCCGAACTGAGCGCCTGTTCGGAAGTGTTCCGGAAACAAGTGAATGATTTCATCTACGATCTGCGCTCGCACGCCTGGCTCGCCGGCGGGCGGCTGGTCGTCGCCCATGCCGGGCTGAAAGCCGAGATGCATGGGCGCGGCTCCGCCGCCGTGCGGAGCTTTGCGATGTTCGGCGAGACGACCGGCGAGGTCGACGAGTTCGGCCTGCCGGTCCGACTCGAATGGGCCCGCGAGTATCGCGGCGAAGCGGATGTGGTTTATGGCCACACCCCGACACGTGAGGCCGAATGGCTGAACAGCACCCTCTGCATCGACACCGGCTGCGTCTTTGGCGGCAAGCTGACCGCGCTACGCTGGCCCGAGCGGGAAACCGTCTCGATCCCGGCGGCGCGGCAATATTCCGAACCGGCGAAACCCCTCGATCACGGCACGGGGCGCACCGCGCAGCAGGATCACGACCGGCTTCTCTATTTCGATGACTACGCCAGGAAGCAGCGGATCGAGACGAGGCTCGGCGGGACCGTCATGATCCCCGAGGAGAACGCGCTCGCCGCCCTCGAGGTGATGAGCCGCTTCGCCGTCGACCCGCGCTGGCTGATCTACCTGCCACCAACCATGGCCGCCTGCCCGACCGCGCCCGAAGGACCTTTCCTCGAACGCCCGGAGCAGGCGCTCGACTTCTACGCCACGCGCGGCGTGACCGACCTCGTCGTCGAAGAAAAACACATGGGCTCACGCGCCCTGATCGTCGTCGCGCGAGATGCCGATGCGGCTGCGGCCCGGTTCGGGGTCGAGGATGGCAAGGCCGGGGTGATCTATACCCGGACTGGCCGCGCCTTCTTCAACGACGAGGCGCTTGAAGCCGCCGTCGTGGCCCGGATCGGCCGGGCGGTCGGCAAGGCCGGTCTCTGGGACCAATTGGAGACCGACTGGCTCCTGCTCGATGCCGAGCTGATGCCCTGGTCGGCAAAGGCACAGGAGCTCTTGCGCAAGCAATACTACCCGACCGTTGCGGCGGCCCGAACCTCGGCCGAGATCCTGATCGAGGCGCTGGACGCGACCACGGGCGTCGAAGATCTTGAAGGCCTACGCGCCCCGGCCGAAACGCGCCGAACCAACGCGCTGGCAATGGGCCGTACGATCGAGGGCTATTGCTGGGACGCCAGCTCGATCGAGGACTACCGGATCGCGCCCTTCCACATCCTCGCGGCCGAGGGCCGAGTGCTGACGGACCGGCCGCATCACTGGCACATGGAGACGCTCGCAGCGCTCTGCGTCACCGACCCGATCCTGCGGACGACCGGCTGGCGCCGCATCGACCCTTCGTCCGAGACCGACCGCAAGGCGGTCATC
>JAGRMP010000619.1 GCA_020441225.1 Maritimibacter sp.
CCCCGCGCGCCGCAGCGCGCCGCGCAATGTAAGAAGTCACCGGATCCGTCGTCGCCATCACCTCGATAGCGGCAGCAGTCTCAATGCCGGCGGCTTTCCTGACCGAGTGGCAGGCGACATTCTGGCGCTGGGGTGGGAAGGGCTCCAAGCGCTTCCGACGGGTTTTGTTCCCCAACAGGACAAGAATTACCTAGTACGATTTCTCATGTTCCCGCGCGCACGTCGCTGGGTCGTGCCGAAGAAATAATACGGGCCATGTCGGAAACAATGCTGGCCAAGCCGGGTAGAAAGCGTCACTGCCTTTCCCGGCTTGTCGATCGAAAGGTTAGTGACGCTGTCGATTGCGGCTCTATCTCCTGGTGCGTAGTCTGATGGATCGTCGAACGACAATGGAAAATGCTGTGGGCCCTGCAAATACGCGCCTGCAGCTGCCGAGGCAATTTTTGGGTGGGCCCAGCGTATCGATCCGGAGTGCACAAAATCCTGTAACTTGGCTTTGGCCTGACCGGGCCTAAGGGGCCCCAAGCCATCGAAGGTAGTCGCACAGAAGGGCGAACCTGGTGGGATCTGGAACCTTCCAGCGCTGGAAGCTTGTTGTACCCCTGATTCAGACTTGACGGAGGACACTATGAAATACCGCCGCTTCTTTGCGATGATTGCAACGTCGACGCTGGTCATGTTCGGTCTTATGTACCTGAATACCTATCTCTTTTCCCACATCTTCTTCTCGGAGACGCGCGCCTATATGGCGTTGCTGATGGGGGCGGTGATGGCGGTGATCATGCTGGCCTTCATGCTTTCGATGTATTCCAACCGGGCCATGAACATCGCGATTTTCGTCGGAGCGGCCGCCCTGTTCGCCGCATCGCTGTGGCTGGTGCGCAGTCAGGTCACCGTCGAGGACCGCAGCTATATGCGGGCCATGATCCCACACCACTCCATCGCGATCATGACTTCTACGAGAGCCAATATCGACGATGCCAGGGTTCGGAAGCTCGCCGACGAGATCATCTATGCACAGGACAAGGAAATCGCCGAAATGCGATATCTGATCGCTGACATCGGCAACAATGGCAAGGCGACCGCCGCGCCGGCGCAAGATGCCGCCCAAATCGTCGATGCTGAGGCCGCGCTTGCCAGCGAAGTTCAAGCGACGATCGATCCCGAGTTTCTGAGTGACGATGAGGTGCTGCTGGCTTTTCCGAACGGCAGAAGCTGCACGTTCACCTACACCGGCGACAGTCCCGCCGTCCTTGCGATTGGATCAGGCACCGAAAGCACTGCCGCTCTGGTCAAGATCAGTGGTGACCTCGTCCGATTGGCGGGAACGGAGACAAACGGTGGTGGCGGTCGGTTCGCGAGCGGTCCTCTAGCGGTAGAAATATTGCCGACAGACGAAGCTGACTGGTACGACATGATCGTGAGTGCTGGGGCTTATCGGGCTGGCTTCCGCGGGGAATACATCTGTTCAAGGTGACCGGCGTCGTGCCATCCAGAATTCTTGCTTCTTGCCAGCCGGGAAGGACAGCAATTTCCACAATGCTATGATCGCGACGGACACTGCGTTGGACAGACGCGGGTCGGGCCGCGAACTCCCCAAAGCTACGGAAAATGTGACAAAATGACACCAAAGCTGCAAGCCCACGAAAATGTCAGTTGTCCGTCGGGACCGGCGTGGATAAACAGGTCGTCATGACTCGTGTTGTCCATAGGATAATGGCGTTCTGGGTTGCAGCGGCAGTTGCGATTTCGATACTGCTTGGACCCGCGAACGCAGCCACAATGCTCGACTGTGACACCACGCAGGCAGCCGTAGCTCATGAGGCAGGCCCGGATCATCAAGGGTTGCAGTCTTATGGGGAACGAGCAACGGAAGATCACGACCGAGCGCCGCATGAACATCCGGAGAACCATTGCGCCAATCATGTCTGTGTCGTGGCAATCCAACCCGGTCGCGCCATGTCCGACGACGCGCTGAAGCTGATCCTGGCTGACCATGACGTGTCGGCTCAGTCCTTGGTCGCCATGACCTCGCCCGACGGACTTCGTCGCCCCCCGCGCACCTGATCATTCTCCTTTGTGCGCGCGACCTTCTGGTCGCCGCTGAATGATCTCCTAAACGCGGACTATCTGATATGAAAACCTTTCTTGCGGCCGTCGTGCCGCTTGCAATCGCGGCCTGTTCGCCACTGGCGCCGCTACCGACCGACACCGTACAGGTCGCCCCTGTCACCAAAACCACATCGGCGCCTGCCGGGCCTATCGTCGTCTATGGCGGCTATCGGGTTTCCGAGCCAGGCGACTGGCGCGGCGTGAATGACGCTCAGTCGGAGGGCTGAGCATGACGAAGAAACTTGTGGCGTCGGTCATGACGCTGGGGCTGCTCGCAGCCTGCGCCGATACAGCGACGATCGACCGGGTCTCCGGGCCGCGCGCTGGCTTTGCTGCGGTGGCTGACAGGAGCAAAAAAGCGCAGATCGGTTCTTCCGCGTGGCATCAGAGCGCAGCTGAAATTTCTGCGGCGGATGCGCGAACCCGCTCGATGATCCAAGGCAAGACAGTGAGAGCTGAAACTGCCGTTCAGGTCGCCTTGCTGAACAACCGGGGGCTCCAGGCGGCGTATGCCGATCTCGGGCTGTCGGCTGCCGACGTCTGGGAAACTGCGCTGAGCCCGGTGCCCTCGGTCGGTGTTTCCGTTTCCGGTCTGGCGGGCAACGTCGCCCGTACGCTGGAAGCGACGCTGATCACTGCCGTACTGGATGCAGCCACCGCGAAGCCGCGAACCAGGGTCGCCGAACTGCGGTTTGAGCAGGCGCAGTTGGCGGCGGCCGGAGAAACCATCTCGCTGGCGGTTGAGACACGCCGCGCTTGGATTGAAGCCGTCGCTGCATTCGAGGCTGTGGCTTTGATCAAGCGCAGCCAGAATGCGGCAGATGCTGCTTCGGAACTGGCGAGCGAACTTGGGCGCACCGGCGCGATGAACGCAGCCGACCAGGCCCGTGAACATGCCTTCAATGCGGAAATTGCGGCGGAACTGGCCGACGCGAAATTGGAGGCGCAATTGGCCAAGGAACGCCTGGCGCGGCTCATGGGGGTCTCGCTCGGCCAGGTAACGTTCTACATCCCCGATGCCTTGCCCGGATTGCCGGGGCGCCCGAGATCACGCGCTGACATCGAGCGTCTGGCCTTGCAGAATCGGGTCGATCTCGCCGCTGGCCGACTGGAACTGGAAGCCATTGCCGCCGACTACAAGCTGACCGGCCAAACACGCGCCGTCTCTGACATCACGATCTTGGCAGGGCTCGAGTCCGAGCGCGATGGCGGCGAGACCGAAACGAACCCGGTACTCGATGTCGAGTTCGAAATCCCGCTCTATGACACGGGAAAGCTGATCTCCAGGCGCGGCGCACTTGCCTATCTCAAGGCCGCCAACCAGCTCGCGCAGGCGGCTGTGAACGCGCGTGCCGAAGCGCGTGCCGCCCATTTGGCGGTGACGGGCAAGCATTCGGTCGCCCGGCACTGGCGCGACGTCGTGCTGCCCCTTCGCCGCACCATCGATGAAGAAGCGCTCAAGTCTTACAGCGGCATGATCACCTCGACCTTCGAACTTCTTGAGGACGCTCGCGACGGGCTGGAGGCACAACTCGGCGCAGGAGAAGCGAAACGCGATTACTGGTTGGCCGAAACGGACGTAACTGCCGCGATCTGGGGCGGCAACGTCAGCGCCGGCGCATCGGAAGGAGACAAGGAATGATGAACCGCAGACAACTGCTGGGAGCAGGCATCGGCGTCGGCGCGGTGCTCGCTTCGGTGTCGTCGGCACAGACGCGCTTCCGCGACCTGCCCGAGGCGGCTTCGACCGAAAACCCCTATACGCAGGTCCCGCCACGCCCCGCCGACGGGTTTGAATACAACCCGGTCGTCACACTGAACGGCTGGTCGCTGCCTTGGCGGATGAATGGCGGGGTGAAGGAGTTCCACCTGGTCGCCGAGCCAGTGGAACGGATCATGGCCGAGGGGATGGTCGCGCGTCTGTGGGGCTATAACGGCCAGTCGACCGGTCCGACAATCGAGGCCGTGGAAGGCGAGCGGGTGCGCATCTACGTCACCAACCGCCTGCCCGAACATACCTCTGTGCATTGGCATGGCATGATCCTGCCCTCTGGCATGG
>JAGRMP010000086.1:0-5613 GCA_020441225.1 Maritimibacter sp.
CCCCGCACCCCCGGAGTATTTGGGCCAAGAAAAAGGAGCAGGTGGGATGTGCCTCGTACCGGTTGTGCCGAGATCAGCCCGCGCGCTCACCTTCGCTTTTTCGACGCTCATCGGTCGTTGTCGGGCAGCCTGATGAATGCATCTTTCTCGATGGAGTGAAGCAGAGCATCGAGCATGTGTTGTCGCGCGGCCGCGCCAGTCTGGGCCGCCGGGTTATTGGCGATACCCTGAGTGTCCGGGATCGAGAGGACGTGAGAAAACCCGTATCTGCGCGCTTCGGCGGGGTCTTCCTCGTCCACCTCGGCGATGTCCGGGTCCAGCACCGGCCAGGGACTGCCTTCCTGCAGTACACCGCGGGTGTCTGCGAACACCGCATGGTTCGACGCGAAGGAAAAGGGCTCTGACAGCACAGCGCCGATGGTGAGCAGATGTCCGGTTACTGGCTACACCAAGTGTTCGGTCGCGGACGGCTCATCGCGAAGTCTCTGCGTCGGTCGGGGTTTTCATGCAAGGCGCGCCCACCATGCCGTGGAAGGCACGTCGGTGTAGATCTGGCAGGCATCATCTTTGCCCGCGCGCGGCACCGGCGGCGGCTCAGCGCCCGGTCCAGCTCCGCCACCACTTGCTCACCCGACCGCGTTTCTCATCTGCGTAATCGTCCACCTTTTCCCAGGCGTCGCGGGTGTCCTGCAGCGCCGGGTCGATGGTGCGCTCGCGGAACTGCAGCCACATCGCCCGGATGAACAGGACGAGCGAGATCAGCACCACGAAGAAAATGATGTTGAACCAGGGGATGATCGTCGGCCGCGGCCCGTCGACCGGCTTGATCGCCACCGCGTTGGGGAAGGCCGAGAGCAGCTCGATCCGCCAGCCGTAGCGGGTGATGACCGCCCATTTCGGGTTCTCGGGGGTCGAGCGCAGATCGTCCGCCTCGGTCTGCAGCGAAGCGGTGTCGAACTTGAAGTACGGCGGCCAGCGCCAGCCGGTGTCCTTGTCCTCGTTGCGGTAGACCATCACGCCTTCGGCGTCGCGCGGGATGAAGCCGAAGAGCCAGGTCTTTTTGCGCACCGTCTGGATGAACTGCACGTCGCGGTTCACCAGCGTGCCCGACTGGTCGTCGGGGTTCGACCAGAAAATCCGGGTCCAGTCGCCCAGGTCCTGGCGCTCCTGGTAGGTGTTCACCACCCGCACCACGTCGTGCTGGGGCAGGGTGTAATCCGCGATCACCAGCAGGAACAGCGCGACGATGGCAAGAAAGACGTTTCGGATGATGCGCATGGGGCCCCCCTTCGGGCTCAGGTGGCGTTTACGATGAACATGGTCACCGCGATGGCGATGGCCGGAATGATGTAGACGAGCAGGATCAGCTTGCGCCGCAGCCCCTGCTGATAGTCGATCATGCCCTGTTCGATATAGGCATCGCGTTCCGGGCTGTCATCGTCCCCGGGGTGATCTTCGGCCCAGCGGTCCTCGAGCTTTTCGCGCCGCACCGAGCGCGAGTAGAAAGACACCGCGAGGTAGACCACGCTGAGGGCCAGAAAACCGAAGACGATCAGACGGATGGCACCGATCATGGGCGTTATCTCCTGAGCACCGACCCCCAGGGCCCGACGAGGTCGACGATATCACGTTCCACCTTCTGCTTTCCAGACGGCCAGGGCGATTTGGCGGGGGGCTCGGCCACCGGTTTCACCGCCGGTTCGGCGCCCCCGAACAGCGCATCGCGCGCGCCGGCCTTGTTGGCGGCATAGTCGCGGTGCAGGAACTCGGCGACAAATTCCTTCTTGGCCTCGGGCCAGTCGCGGTAGGCGGCGTAGAAGGCGGGTTTGTGGGTGATGAAGAGTTGGCGCACGTCGAGCGGCGTGAGCTCGGACAGGAGCTGGTTGATGAGGTCGCGGTCGGGGTGGTCGGCCCGCGCCCTCAGCGTGTAGAAATAGGCCGGGTCGTCCGACGCGATCCTGGGCCAGCGCCCGCCGTTCAGCGCCCAGCGGACAAGTTCGCCGAGCTTGGTAAATTCTTCCGGCAGGCGCCCGCCCATGCGCTGGGCCAGTCGGTGCAGCGCGCGCGCGTCGAACCCGTCGATCTCCATGCCCGCACTCGCCGCCGCATCGACCAGGATGAAATCCATCTTCTGGCGCAGGATCGCCGCGCCATCGACGCCGCGCGCCTTGATCACCGGCTCGACCAGCTCGTTGACCTCCAGGAACGAGGCGATGCCGTTGCGCATGGTGAGATCGAACGCCTCGACCGGCATCGGCCCGACCTCGCCCCGCGGCCGCACGGTGATCGCCGCCGGATAGGTCGCGTCGCGGAAGATATAGAGCCCGCCGAAATGCGCGGTCCAGAAATTGCCCTGCTCATAGGTGGGGCGGGCGAGGTCGATCGGCTGGCGGGTCACGTCGCCGGTGGTCTTGGCGAGCTCGATCATCTCGGCGATCAGCACGTCGTCATACCAGGCGTCGGGCTCGGTCTGAAAGGTCTCGATCTTGTCGGCCAGCTTGCGGGCGTTGGCCACATGGCTCTGGGTGGTGTCGGCCATCACGGTGATCTTGCGGATGTCGAAGAGCCGGGCTGGGGTCGAAGCCTCGAAGACCGAATTGTCGAGCTCGCCGGCGACGGCATCCTGCGCCGTGAGCGCAAAGAGCTTGGCCTCGTTCTCCTCGATGAACTGTCTGAGGATACCCCGGGAGGTGGAAAACTGCGCATTGAGCAGCGGCGCGGACTTCTGGTCCACGGTCAGGATGATGAACATCCGGTTCACGCCGCCCGGATTGAGGTAGAGGTGATCGCCGAGTTCCTCGCCGATCTCGTAGGAATAGCCCGAGATGTCGATGTGAAAGTCTTCGAGCTGGGTTTTCTGCTTGGTGAGCCGGGTGAGCGCGCGGTTATACCGCTCGACCAGCGCCGGGCTGTCGATCCGGATCAGGTTCCCGAACATCAGGCCGCGTTCGATGAGGCGTTTCATTTTTGCGGATCCTCTATCCAGACATCAAGCGAAAGTAGCTCTGTCAATTTCTCAGAGAGTAGGTCGATATGTGCGTTGGAAATGTATTCTTTTTGATCGTCCGAAAGCCGTTGCTTCAATACTTCAATACGCCGGATTTTCTCCTGAATCTTAGGGAATTCTGCCGGCATGTGGGACCTATTTTTGATCTTGCTCATGTCGCGGAAGCTTGGGATTAACTTTTCAACGTTCTTTGCCGTTTCACGAATTATCTGTGAGGGATCGGCGCTCCAGTCAAAATCGTCGCCTGTAAGCCTGATATGGTGGAACGCTTTTTTCTGGTTTCGTAGTCGGGGATCTGGCTGAAGCTCGCGCGCCCAATGCGCGACAGCAGAGGCGTCACGAAGATCCACGACAAGCCCTTTCAAGAGCTCTTCGGCCAATCGCCGTGCTCTGTCTTCGTCACGCTGCCTCTGTTCGTCGAGAAAAATATCGCCTTGAGCCCGGAGCAATTCGACCTGATCCCCCTGCGCTACTGCCATGCCCTCAGTGGCTTCACGTTGGGCTTGAATTTCCCTTCTCTGCTCAGCAAGCTCTTGGCTTTGAAGCCATACTGTTGCGATCAGCCATATGAAGGCAAACGCCCCGGCGAAACCGGCAAGGGTATCACCGACCTCATTTGGTGACGCGCCAAGAAATGCGAGGTACTTGGGTTCACAATCGTAGGGGCCAAACACCCCTTCATTGCAAGTGGGCAAGATCGCGAGCCATGCACCGCCAAGCGTGACGACCACGGTCGCGACGATCCCCCATAGAATTGGGTTACCCCATCTAAAGAACGGGCGCTTCGCATTGGCATCATCGGTTTGACCGGCTTGGGTTGAACTCGGATCAGCCTTCTTCACCCCTTACCCCCCTTCACCCGCCGAAACACCAGCAAAAACGTCACCACGTAAGCCGCAATCGGCACGAAGCTCGCCGCGAAGACCACGACCCGGAACTGCCCGCCGAGCGCCGTCGCTGCGTCCACCCCCAGCCGTCCAAACAACCAATCCACGATCACCGCGAGCTTCGCCGCGCCTTGCAGAACCGCCAGAGACGCGAGGATCGCCAGCAGGATCGGCCAGGCGGTGAGTTCCTCGGCCCCCGCCATCCAGCGGGCGATCAGCCAAGCGACCGCCGCGACGATCCCCGCCGCCACCAGCGTCACACCGACCAAGATCCCAACGTCCATCACCAAACCTCCGCGCTCGCGCGCATGTTCTCAATCCTCACGCCCAAGGTCCAGCCCCGCCCGTGCCGCAGCCTCGCCGCGCCGCCGCTCCACGCCCTGCGCCCGCACCAGCCAGACGAGCGCCCAGACCGGCCCCCAGGCGAAGGCGCTCATCGTCGCCGGGCCCAGCACCGCGCCCCAGCGAAACGCATCGCCCGCCCGCCAGTGCGAGACCGCGAACCAACCCGCCGCGCCCACGAAGACCAGCATGGCCACCAGCGCCATGCCCAACGCCAGCCGTCCCTGGCACATGACCCCGCGCGGCACCGTCACCACCGGCAACGCCACCGCGAGCAATGTCAGCACCAGCAGGGGCAGCCCGACCTCGGCAAAGCCGAAATTCATTCCTTGCCCGCGAGATAGCGCCGCTTGGCCTCCTCGGTGAGCCCGTAATCGCGCACCATGCGTTCGATGGCGGCCTCGTCCGACTTGTCGGCATAGCGGAACTCGCTGTCGGCGTAGCGGTTGATCTCCTGGATCACCATCTCGACCGTGATCGGCTGGCGCAGCTCCTCGATCATGCCCTTCTTCTCGTCATAGGATCTGAACAGGAACAGATCGGGGTCTTCCATCCACTCGTCCGGCAGCTCGAAATCCATCGCGCGGACCTTGATCGCGTCGGTGATGTTCTTGATCGCCCGCCCTGTGAACCGCTCGTCCGCCTCCTGGATGCCCTTCAAATAGGTCCCGAGCTTGGCAATCGTATCCAGCTTCCCGATGTCCTTCGACACCCGGTCGAACACCCGGCTGAGCCCGTCCTCCTGGGGCCGCGAATGCCGCTCGAAACTGTCGGCCACCGCCTTCTTGATCTCCTGCGCGGCGTAGAGTTCGTGGTCGCCCAGCGGGATCACGTGGTTTTTCCCCATCAACAGCGCCAGGATGTCGATGTAATCGTCGCGCGTCTGCGGCCCGTCGACGAGGAACCGCGCCCCCGCCCGTTGGCGCAAAGCGTCGTCCACGTTCTCGGGGTAGTTCGAAAACATCCCGAAGGTGCAGTTCCCCCGCACCACCGTGTTGGCGCCCGCGAAGCTCTCCATCAGCACGGCGGTGATCTCGAGCTGCCCCGCCGAGCTCTGCCGGTCGCCGCGTTTCCCCGCGAGCTGGTCGATGTCGTCGATGGTGCCGAAACCGATCACCGCCGGGTCCAGCACGTTGTTGATAAAGGCTTTCGCGTTCTGCGCCGACTTGCCCTGGTAGCTGTCGATGCTCTCTGTCGACAGGTTCTGGTAGCGGAACGGATAGCCCGCCACCTCGCAATAGCCCGACACCATCCCCGCCATCATCTTGATGAGGGTGGTCTTGCCGGTCCCGGGCTTGCCGTCGCCCATGAAGGTGAAAATGAAGCCGCCAAGCTCGGCGAAGGGGTTCAGTTTCCGCTCGAAATCATAGGCCATCA
>JAGRMP010000086.1:5642-8928 GCA_020441225.1 Maritimibacter sp.
TGGTACTTGGCGATGTGGTTGCCCACCACCTGGTGCGGCTTGACGAATTCCATCGTCAGCTTCGACCCGCGCGCCTTGCGGCTCGGCGCAAAGCCCGAGATGGTGAACTCGTCCGCCTCGACCCGGTAATTCGCCGCGGTAAAGGCCTCGAGCCGCCCCGCGCTCTGCGCCCGCAACGCCACCCGCTCCATCAGCTGCTCGGCAAAGGCCATGACCGTCGCCACCAGCCGCGGCTCGTCCTCGGCAAACAGCGCGATCTCCTGGTCGAGCTCCCACAGCGCCCCGTGCAGCGCCATCCCGGCGTTGTCGGTCAGGATCTCCTCGACCGCGCCGATCTCCACGCTCACCTCGCTCGCATGGGGGCTCAGCAGAAAAGCGGTGGCATTGGCGAAGACCGAGAGCGCCACCAGCGCCTCGCCCGCCAGCAGCTCGGCAAAGCCCGCCTGCTTGTCCTTGGGCAGCGCCGCTTCCAGGTTCTGCTTCTTCAGCTCCTTGAGCCCGGTCTGCTCGGCGTAAGTCTCCGCCATCGCGAGCGCGATCGCCAAAGCCCGGCGCAACACGTGCAGCACAGTCGCCTGGCCGGGGCTCAGGATCGGGTCGCCGCCATCGGTCTCCTCGATCCGCTCGATCAGCCGCACCCCCTCGGGCCGCGCCGTCGAGCGCGTCACCAGCCCCGGCGTGGTCGAGCGAAACCGCCGCCGCGCCGTTCCGATCCCGGGGCTGCGTTCCGGCGCCGGCCCCGCCTCGACCTTCGCCTTGGCGATCCGGGGGGTATGGTCGAAACCCGTGAGCATCGCCGCCGCCGCGTCGTAATGCGCCCGGATCTCGTCCTCGCGAAGCTCCATCTGATCGGCTGGCAATGACATCCTCTACCTCTTTTTCTTGGTGAAAATACTCTCGGGCCCTCTCGGCGTTTTCGGTACCCGAAATCGCCTGCCGGGTTACCGAAAGAGTATTTTCTCTTTCGTCCAGGGTCCGGGGGGCGAAGCCCCCCGGCGGGTCGCCCGCGCCAGCGGGCGAAAACCCTATCTGTAGCTCAACACCCGTCCTCCAGGGCTCACCACGAACTTGCGCACGTCGCGAAAGCCCGGCGGGTTCTTTTCCGCCAGCACCTGGAACGGCCGCTGCGGCAGGATGATCGCGCGCTCCATGCCCGTCCGTCCGGTGTCTGCTGCCCCCCCGAACGGGTCCAAAGCGAAAATCTCGCGCTCCACCGTGCCGAACCAGCCCGATTTCTCGCGCTCCACCCGCTCGCTCACCAGGTCCTCCATGGTCCAGGCCAGCGCCCAATCCTCGCCCGCGGGCGCATGGGCCTCTTCCAGCACCACCTTCAAAGGCCCCGTCTGGCGGGTGAAGGCCGAGGAATACATCGGCCCCAGGTGAAAACGCCGCAGCCGCTTCGGGTGCAGATCGTCGAAATCCTTGTCGAAGCCCCGCGCGATGGTCACGAGCTTCAGCCCCGCCATCGCCTGCGAGATCAGATGCGCCTGCGCCTGGGGCCAGCGGTACTCGTCCTTGGGCAGCGCGGTGCGGCCGGTGTCTTCGAGGTCCATGAGATAGACCGTCGGGATGTTCACCGTGCTGTCATAGACCGCCCAGTGCACGAGATAGCGCCGCCGCGAGTCCTTGCCGCCCTCGTTCCCCATCCAGATCACGTCCGGGTCCATCTGCGGCCAGAAGAGGTCCCCCCGTGCGAGCTCCTCATAATAGAGCCGCTGGCTCATCGCGTATTGCAGCTTGGTGGGCACCACGAGCTTGCCGACGATCTCCTCGACCATCTGCCGCTTGAGCTGCTCGGCGCTGGGCAGCGTTTTCAGGTGCCGCCCCGCCTGGGCCGCGTCCGAGGCCATCTGCATCAGCTCGCCATGCACCGGAAAGCCCGATTCCTCGCGGTCGAACGTGAGCTTGCCGGGCCCCGCACCGTCGAGGCGGCCGACCATGTGGTACTTGTTCGCGAGCGCCTTGAAGGTGTAGCCGAGCGCGATCACGTAGCGCGCGAGCACCTCCAGCTCCCTGCGGTTCAGCGTGCCTTCCGCCTCGAACTGCGCCGCCACCCGGGCGAGATGCCCGGTGATCGCCTCGAATTTCTGGAAATACCGCCGGGTGACCCGGGTGTCTTCCAGCTCCATATGGTCGCGGGTGAGGGCGTCGGTTTCAGGCACGTCAGGTCCGATCCACGTTGGTACTGCGCCCCGCACGGATGGCGTCGGCAAACGCGCCTGCGAGGATCTTCAGGAACCGGCCCGAGAAACTGCCGCGCAGCGCGTCCGGTTCGAGGTAATAGGAAAGTTCGACGCAATCGCGATTGTGTTCGTCGAGGATGATCCATAGCGGAAGGTCCGGATCCAGGCCGGCCCGGCGTCGTTCCATCTCCGGCACCGCAAGGGCGGGCCGCGTGTCGTCCGGGGCCTTGCTGGTGATGGCAAGGAACACCGCCCAGTGGCGGCCGTCGGTCCGTTCGATCACGACCGAGACCGCGACCGGACGGGGCTTGCGGCCCTCGGCTTCGCCGCCGCGCGCCTGGCGCGCCCAAAGGTAGGGGTAGTCCCAGACCTCGCCCGGTTTCGGCAGATCACGCATCGTCGATGACGCGCTCCAGCGCCGCGACCAGCGCGGCGGCCTCGGCATCGCTCAGCTCTTCGTTGGCGATGGCAGTCCGCGTGTCTCCGCGCGCCTTCAACCGCTCGAACCGTTCCCGGCTCATGATCACGAAGCGCGGTTTGCCGTGGCGGGTGATCTCGACATCCTCGCTGGCCGCGGCCGCGAGCACATCGCCGGTGTTGTTCGCGAGGTCGGTGGATGAATATTCGCGCATGGCGGCCTCCAAATCCCCAATTTAGCTAATATGGCTAATTTGGGGATTTTATCAAGATCACTCCCCGTACAGGTTCTTGTCATGCTTCTCGACGATCGCCTGGAACCGCCGGGCAAACCGCTCGTCGGCGCGGGCCTTGGCTTCCAGCACCTCGCGGGCAAAGACCATGTGGTCCTCGTGCGCCTCCATCATGTCGGCCATCCGCTGGTTGGTGGCGGTGCCGATGGCGGCCATCGCGGCTTGCGCCTCCTTGTCGGTCTGCACCCCGATCTCGTTGATCCGGTGGGCGACATCCTGCTGCTGGGCGGTCTTCAACGATTTCGACAGCGCGTCGTAGAGCACCACCCGCTGCTTGGTGTCCGTCTGCAGCTTGTTGATCAGCACCATCTGGGTCGCCGCCTGATTTTGCAGGGAGTCCACCCAGGTCTTGCCCTTCTCGATATAACGCTCCAGCGTCTGGGACTTGGCGAG
>JAGRMP010000620.1:0-127 GCA_020441225.1 Maritimibacter sp.
CGAGCGACCAGAGCACGACGGGGGCGGGGAACAGGAGGGCTGCGAAGAGGAAGACGAGCGCGTCGAACCCGAGCTGGATCAGCCCCGCGCGGAGGCCGAGCCTGTCCTGGACATAGAGCGCCATGAT
>JAGRMP010000620.1:144-3659 GCA_020441225.1 Maritimibacter sp.
TGGCGCCGTGGCGGAAGAGCACGAGGAGCCCGGTCCCGGCGGAGATGCCGGCGAGGAAGGCGGCGAGCGCGGGGTGGCCGACGTCGAGGACGATGAGCCGGCCCATGGCTTCGGAAAGGAGCGAGAGCAGCGCGACGGCGGCGAAGGTCTTGAGGGTGAAGGTCCAGCCCATCCGCAGGACAGCGAAGACGTAGAATGGCAGGTTGAGCAGGAAGAAGACGAGGCCGAAGGACCAGCCGCCCCAATAGGACAGGATCAGCGACAGGCCCGCGATCTGGCCGGTGATGAGTTCGGCGGACTGCAGGAACTGGACCGACAGTGCGACGAGCCCGGTGCCGGTGAGAAAGGCGAGGGCGTCTTCGAGGGGCGTGTGGTGGTCGGGCGGCGCGGAAAGGAGGAGCATGGGCGGATCTTGCGGTTTGGGGGCGCGGGGGCGCGTGGGGTCTCTCTAATGGGCGGCCGCGCCGGAGAACAGATGGATCACGAGGATTCCGGCGAGGATCAGGGCCATGCCGAAGATCGCGGGCAGATCGAGCCTCTGGCCGAAGACGACGAGGCCGATGAGCGCGATAAAGACGATGCCGAGGCCCGACCACATCGCATAGGCGATGCCGACCGGCATGAACTTGAGCACCCACCCGAGCAGCGCGAAGCTGATGGCATAGGCGACGATCACGAGGATCGAAGGGCCGAGCCGGGTGAATTGCTGGCTGGCCTGCAGCGCGGAGGTGCCGACGGTCTCGGCGGCGACGGCGAGAAACAGGATGAGATAGGGCATGGGGGATCCGGTGCGTGGACGTTGCCGGGACGTTACGGGGGAAGGGCAGGATTGGCCAGCCTCGGAACCGGGCTACCAAACCCTTGTGAAGGGTTTGGCCAAAGCTTTCAGAAAGCTTTGGTGCGCGGTCGGTTGGGTTCAGTGCAGGAGGTTGATCGGGGCGTTATTGCAAAAGACCACGACCTGGCCCGAGTTTTCGACCGCATGGTATCCGCGCCGCCGGATTTCTGCGAGGAAAGCATCGAGGCCGACGTTGCATTCCACGTCCGCGAGCTTGCGCCGCACGACGCCGCCCTGGCGCGCGGATTTGGCGTCGAAGAGCTGTTGCATCCAGAGCTCGGGCGGAAGGCGGCGGATCTGCATCGTCATGCGCGCGAGCTTGCCGCATGTTGGTTAACCTTTGGTTGACGTCCGCGCGGATGCCCGGAAATGGTCGAGCACATAGACCCGTATCGCCGAGGCGAGGCCGGCAGAGACGCCGCGGGCCGCGTCGATCTCGGCGGCGAGTTCGTTGATGCCTTTGCCCTGTCCCCGGGCGATCTCGCGGAAGGCCTCCCAGAACGGAGCTTCGAGCGAAACGCTGGTCCGGTGCCCACGCAGGGTCAGAGAGTGTTTCACCGGACGGGCGTTCATTCCTCTTCGCTCCCGTCGCGCCGGTGCCCGTCGAGGTTGCGTCGCGCTTTCTCGGCGCGCGCCGTGTCGAGCGACTTCTGCGCCTTGGTCCGGCCGAATTTCACGGCGTTCTCGTCGGCCGCGGCGCGCTTGCGGTCGCGGTCGCGGCTTTTGCGGAACCGGTTCAGGTTGGTGACCTTGCTCATGGGGGCAGTCTATGTCCGCCGCAGGGTCTCGGTCCACATGATGAAATGCCCGGCGGCGTTCTTTTCCGACGATCCCGCCACACGAGCGGTGCCCTCCGCGAAAACATAGGTCGCTTCGACGAGGTTGCCCGGGAGCGGGATATGGTACGCGAGCACGCCGGTCGCATCGTCCCAGTAGCCCCGTCCCGCAAGGCCGCCCAAGTCGAAGCCGAGGAGCCCGGGCGCAATCGGGGTGAGGGTCAGATCGAGCGCGACGTCGGGCTGGTCGTCCTCTTCGTGGAAGACGTGGCGGAAGGCGAGGCCGAGCGCGGTGCCGCGCGGCTCGAGCCCTCAGGCTTACCCGGTAGTCGTGCTGCGTGCCGGTCGCATCGCGCCAGCGTCCGGTCCCGGTGTAATGTCCAAGGTGGTCTTCGAGGATCGCGGTCATTCGGTTGCCTTTCCTGTGCGCGGGCGGCCCGGGCTCTTCGGTGAAGAAGGCCGGTGCCGGGGCCTTGTGTAAAGCCTTGATCTCGGGCCGACCCTCACGTGGTGAAGAGGGCGAGCACCAACGGGATTGTCACGACCGCCGCGAGGGTCTGGGCGGTGAGGATCCCCGCCATCAACTCGCCGTCGCCGCCCATCTGGCGGGTGAGCACGAAGGCGGCGGTCGCAGTGGGGATCGCGGAGAAAACGACCAGCACCAGCGCTTCGGGCGCGGAAAGACCGAAGCCGAGGGCGACGGCGGCGGCGAGGGCGGGCATCGCGAGGAGGCGCAGCGCCGCGACGCCCAGGATCGTGGGGAGGTCGCTTCTGAGGGCTGCGGGGCGCAGGGCCGCGCCGACGCAGAGGAGGCCGAGCGGCAGGCTGGCGCGGGCGAGAAAGTCGAGCAGGGCGCCGGTGCCGAAGGGCAGACCGATGCCGGTGAGCGCCAGCGCGATTCCAAGGAGACAGGCATGGATCAACGGGTTGGTTCCCATGGAGCGCAGCAGCAGGCCGGGGCGGCGCCAGACGTTTCCCTCGGTCAGGGCCACGATCGACAGCACGTTCACGAGCGGCACGGCGACCGCGAGGTAGACCGCGGCGCGCGACTGGCCGTCGGCGCCCGCGAGTGTCGTGACCACGGCGAGGCCGAGGTAGGTGTTGAACCGCACCGTCCCTTGCAGAACCGGGCCGAAGCGGGCGGGTGGGATCGGGCGGAGGAGGCGCAGGCCGAGGAGGGCGGCGGCTGCGATCAGGATCGTGACCGCCGCCGCGCCGCCGAGTTTCACGAGCGCCGGGTCGGTGAGCGGGGCGCGGACCAGCGAGGTGACGAGCAGCGCCGGGAACAGGACGTGATAGTTGAGCCGCTCGGCGGCAGGCCAGAAGCCCGGGTCGGGGAAATCGATCCGGGCGAGTGCGAAGCCCAGCACGATCAGAGCGAAGAGCGGCCAGATGGTGGTGACGAGCACGGCCATTTCGTTTCAAACCCGCACCGACGCGCCGGTTCGCGCGCGATGCGGGCTTTGGGCGAGCGTCATCAGCCTTTCGGGCCGATCATGTCCTCGGGCCGCACGATCTTGTCGAAGGTCGCCTCATCGACGAAGCCGAGCGCCACGGCTTCTTCGCGCAGCGTGGTGCCGTTCTTGTGGGCGGTCTTGGCGACCTTGGTGGCGTTGTCGTAGCCGATGGTGGGGGCGAGGGCCGTCACGAGCATCAGGCTTTCCTTCATCAGCTTTTCGATCCGGGCCTCGTTGGCCTTGATCCCCATCAGCATGCGTTCGGTGAAGCTGTCGGCGACGTCGCCAATGAGCTGGATCGACTGCAAAAGGTTGTAGGCCATCATCGGGTTGTAGACGTTGAGCTCGAAATGGCCCTGGGAGCCTGCGAACTTGATCGCCGCGTCGTTGCCCATGACATGGGCCGCCACCTGGGTCATCGCCTCGGCCTGGGTCGGGTTGACC
>JAGRMP010000621.1 GCA_020441225.1 Maritimibacter sp.
AGAAGGCCCGAAAACCCTTGCCGGCCTCTTCAAGTAGGTCCCGCGCCGCTGCATCGAGATATCGCGGGACGTCTTCGGACGCCAGGAGCGTGAACATCCGTTCAACCACCTTGTCATGGATGACCCCGGGTTCCCCGCCGAATACGGGCGGATTGCCCGCTTTCGCAGGCGCGACCTCGATCACCCGCTCGCTGTCGTCCACGGCCTGAACCAGCCAACGCCGCCCGGAGAAGATCAGCAACATCCCGGGCGAGAGAACGTTGTCGAGCGGGATCGTCCCCAGTTCCTTTCCCGATGCGACCAAGCGATATTCCTCCGGCGTCGGGAAAACGGCGTAGAAACTGTAGTGTTCCACAATACGCTCACCCGCCGGACCGAGCAGGAGAAGCCCTCCTTCCACCTGCTCGATGAGTTCAGACCCTGCCGGCCCGATCGCGCGAAGCAGGTCCCCAAACATCCTCGAGTGGACCATCCGAAACGGCCCATCCTGGCAAAGGATCCGATATAACATCGCGGCGGAAGCGCCGCCGCGTTCGGCGATCACCGCCATGATCTGGTGCACCAGGGTAGACAGATGCAGCGCGTCGCGGGCCGGTGGCTCACACCAACCTTCGAGCAGAAGCTCGATCATTGCGATGGCGCGCACCGTGCCAAGCCGTAGTCGGTCGGAAAAGTTGCTCTGGGAATCGAGCCGGGCTTCTACCGTGTATTGTCGGAGGATCGCCGATCGGCCTTCGCGCCGTCCCGATCGTCCGAGACGTTGCCGCAGTCCCGCCACGGTGAACGGCGCCCCGATCTGCGCCACACAGGTTACGTCGCCGATGTCGATGCCGAGCTCGAGCGTCGAGGTGCAGACCGCCGTTGTGGGCAACCGTGCATCCTTCAGCCGCTGTTCCACGAATGACCTGTGATCGCGCGACAGGCTTGCGTGATGCGGATAGAACTCCTGCGGCAGCCCCTTCGCCTCGCACATGGCGCGAAGGCGATCGGCGTAGATCTCCACCTTTTGCCGCGCCCCGGCGAAGACAAGATTGTCGTTGCCGCGCAGGGTCTCGAAGAGGTGTGCGGCGATCGCATCTGTCGCCGAGGGCTTATCCGGCTTTTCCTCGCCCGTCAGATAGCCGCGCAAACCGATCTGCAATTCCGCCGAGCCCCCGCGATCCTCGATCACGGCAACACGATCCGCGTCGTCAGGGCGGAGGTAACGCCGCGCCAAGCCGATATCCCCCAGGGTCGCCGACAGCCCGACGCGACGGATCCTGCGGCGCAGGGCGATCTCGAGCCGGGCAAGAAGCGAGCGAAGCTGCACTCCCCGCTCGCTGTCCAGAACGCTGTGCAGCTCGTCGATGACGACGCACCGCGTCGCTCCGAACAGCCGCCCGATCTCGGTTCCCCGGCGGACAAACATCGCCTCGAGAGACTCCGGAGTGATCAACAGTATGCCGCGCGGTGCACGTAGGGCCCTGGTCTTGATCGACGCGGAGACATCGCCGTGCCACGGCACGACCGGCAAATCGATCTCGGCGCAGATGTCCCCAAGCCGCCGCGCCTGGTCGGAAATCAAGGCGCGCAAGGGGCCTATGTAGAGGATATCGAAGCCTGGACGCTCCAACGGAGCGTCGAGAACGGAAGAGATCAACGGCAGGAACGCCGCCTCGGTCTTGCCGCCGGCCGTCGCGGCCGACACGATCAGATCGCCGTCACCGTCGGCGATCGCATGAACGGCACGCGCTTGAATGTCGCGCAACTCGCGCCAACCCTGGTTACGCACCCATTTCTGGACCGGACGCGCCAGCTTGTCGAAAGCCTGGGTCACAGCCGGAAACTGGTCAGCTCGTCATCTTGCGGCGCAGCACCGGTTTCGGGATCGACATCCGCCATGTCCTCGCCCCGGTCCGGCGCGATGTCGATCCCATCGATGAGATCCGACCATGTCACGCCCGGGTTCTGCTGGAGCACCGAGACCATGTCGACAAAGGCTGTGACGGTGTTGCGGGGGGTGCGGAAATAGGCCTCGCCAATGCGCTGGGAGCAATGCGCCATGAAGGCCTCGAGGGCGCTATCCGGGAGGATGGATGGATCTTCATGCATCACCGTTCGGATGTTCGATAGCAGCACGAAAAGATCTTCCGGCGTCAGGTTCGCGAGACGAACGATTGGACCGCTCAGATCGACGAGCCCGTTTCGGGCAAACGTGTTTTCGGCCAGGCGAGATTGCAACGCCTCGTAGCTGTAGAGGCCCCGCCGGGTGTTCATAAAGAACTCGGGCGTTCCCCCCATGACGAAGCCGATATGCTCCGCACCCCCTTGAAGGACATCATTCAGAATGCGCAGGATCTGTTCGAAATTCGCGTTGCGGGCCTGCGACGAGGTGAGCTTGTAGAGATTCACCATTTCGTCGAGCCCGACCAGCAGGCCTTTGTAGCCAGCGGCCCGCACGAAGGCGGCCATGAGCTTGAGATGGTCGTAGACGCTGGCATCGTTCACGATAGTCCGCACCCCGAGGTCCTTGCGGGCCTCGGTCTTGGTCGAATACTCCCCGCGCAGCCACCGGAGCGCGGCCGATTTCAAGTCTTCATCACCCTGTTCGTGCGCCTCCCAGTAGCGTCGCACCACCTCGGCGAAATCATAGCCGCCGGTGAACTCCTCGAAATGCGCGAGCCGATCGCGAATGACGGTTCCGGTGTGCAGATCGCGGGCATCAGCCTCCTGACGCGCCTGACCAACAAAACGCTCCACCACGCTCGGAAGTGCACCACCGTCCGGTTTGGTGCGTGTCGACAGGTTGCGCGCCATTTCCGCGTAGAGACCGCGCGCTTGCCCGCCCGTGGCGTGGAGCCTGCGATCAGGGGCGAGATCCGCAAACATCACTACCAGCCCTTTTTCGAGCGCCACAAGCCGGATCAGGTTCATGAAAAACGTCTTCCCCGAGCCATACTCGCCGATGACAAAACGGATCGCGGCGCCGCCGTCCGAGATCCGCTCCACGTCCTTCACCAGCTCCTCAATTTCCCGGGCACGCCCGACCTGGATATGCCTGAGCCCGAGTTTCGGCACGACCCCGGCCCTCAGCGCCTGCACAATCGCGTCGCGCTCCCGCGGTTTCAGTTTGGTCATGCGCGTGCCTCCTCAACTACCTGCACCATGATCGCCACCGCGATATCGAAATCAACGTGATACCCATCGTATTCGTCGAGCAAAGCTTCCCCGTGCTCATCGAAGGCCCACTCGTTGAGCGTTTCGAGCGCCCCGGACGGCATCAGCCCGTGCTTCGCCGCCAGCGCCTCGAAAGCGGGCTCGCCCCAATGTTGCTGAAGGATGACATCACGCGCGAAGAAGGCGTGCTTGTGATCCAGTCCCGGGATTGGGGACGCGACCACGCCAGCATCTTCGATCTCGTCGTCCTCATCGCCGTTCGCGAAGATTTCGCCAAGGACAGAAGACACGCGCGCCGTGT
>JAGRMP010000622.1 GCA_020441225.1 Maritimibacter sp.
GTCGAGGCGATGACCGACAACCGCAACCGCACCGCCTCGTCGGTGCGCTCGCTGTTCGGCAAGAACGGCGGCAACCTCGGCGAGACCGGCTCGGTCGGCTTCATGTTCGAGCGCAAGGGCGAGATCGTCTATGCCGCTTCCGTGGGCGACCACGACACGGTATTCGAGGCGGCGCTCGAAGCGGGTGCGGAAGATGTCGAGAGCGACGAGGAAGGCCATGTGGTCTATTGCGCCGACACCGACCTCAACGAGGTTTCGGCGGCGATGGACGCGGCGCTGGGCGAGTCGGAGAGCGCCAAGCTGATCTGGAAACCGACCACCACCACCGAGCTCGGCCTCGAGGACATGCAGAAGCTGATGAAGCTGGTGGACGCGCTCGAAGACGACGACGACGTCCAACACGTCTACACCAATTTCGAGGCCACCGACGAGGTGATGGACCAGCTCGGCTGAGCCTCTCCGCCTTTGGAAATCGCGCCGGCGCACAGATCCTGTGCGCCGGTTTTGTTTTGGCCGGGGCCGGTCTCTGCCTAAATGGTCGGGGCACCAGAGGAGAGAGACCATGGATTTCCATCACGAGGAAGGCCCGACCAAGGGCCGGTACTGGACCGATACCGGCGCCGAGCTGAGCTACAGCGTCGCCGGCACGTCGATGATCATCATCGACCACACCGAGGTGCCCCGGGCGCTGGCAGGCCAGGGCGTGGGGCTGGCGCTGGTGACCCGCGCGGTCGAGGACGCACGCGCCGCGGGGCGCAGCATCGTGCCGCTCTGCCCCTATGCGCTCAGCCAGTTCAAGCGCCATCCCGACTGGCACGATGTCTGGAACGGGGGGCCGAAATCATGAGCTGGAACCCTGCGCTCGACCCCAAATGTCCCGAGACCGGCGCGGCGGCGTCGATCGAGACCGTCATCATCCCGCGCGCCCGCGATCTCGGCGGTTTCGAGGTGCGCCGGGCGCTCCCCGCGCCCAGGCGGCAGATGGTCGGGCCGTTCATCTTCTTCGACCAGGTCGGCCCGGCCGAGTTCGTGACCGGGCAGGGGATCGACGTGCGCCCGCATCCGCATATCGGCCTCGGCACGGTGACCTATCTCTACCGCGGCGAATTCGAGCACCGCGATTCGCTCGGTACCCACCAGATGATCTATCCCGGCGAGGTGAACTGGATGGTCGCGGGCAACGGCGTGACCCATTCGGAACGGACCTCGGCCGAGACACGGGCGGGTGCCTCGGAGCTCTTCGGCATCCAGACCTGGGTCGCGCTGCCCGAGGCCGACGAGGACCGCCCGGCCTCTTTCGAACACCATGGGGCAGATGCGTTGCCGCTGCTGGAGGGCGAGGGCAAAGAAGTGCGGCTGATCATGGGGCGCGGATGGGGCGAACGCGCGCCGGTCTCGACCTTTACCGACATGATCTACGCCGATGCCGTGCTCGACCCGGGCGCAGTGCTGCCGCTGCCGGACGACCACGAGGACCGGGGTGTCTACGTGATCTCGGGGCAGGTGAATGTCGCGGGCGAAGATTTCGAGGCCGGCCGGATGATGGTGTTTCGCCCCGGCGATGCGATCGCGCTCAGGGCCGGGGCGACCGGTGCGCGCGTGCTGGTGCTGGGCGGCGAAACGCTGAACGGCCCGCGCTACATCTGGTGGAACTTCGTCGCCTCGTCGAAGGAAAAGATCGAGGCTGCCAAGGAAGCCTGGGCGGCGGGCGATTGGGAGGCGGGCCGGTTCCGGCTGCCGCCGGGTGACGACGCCGAGTTTGTGCCCTTGCCCTGACGGCGTCGGGGCGGTCTAGCTCCGCCGCGGCAGCCCTGCGAGCGCGCCCGCGAGCGCGAGCCGCCAGACCAGCCCCTGGGGATATTTCGGGTGATTGGGCAGATCGTCGGGCGGCGGGCCGTCGAGAAAGCGGGTCTGGATCCGCCAGCGCGGCGGCGGCGCGTCGCCGTCGATCCGGGCATGGACGACATCGACCCAGAACGGTCCCCGGTCGAAGGCGACGTAGAGATAGCTGTTGCAGCAGCTTGCGACCATGCGCTTCGTGCGCGCGCCCGGGTGCAGCCGGTAGGCGGTGAGCTTGTCGCGGCCCCGGGTGACCTTCAGCGCCGCCTTCGGGAACAGCGCCGCGGCGGTGCCGCCGCAGGGCTCGCGAAAGGCGGGCGCGCCGGGGAGCGTTTCGAGCTCCCGCGCCGCCGCCTGGCAATCGTCGCAGCAGCACGACAGCGTCGCGATCGGCGCAGCGGCAAGCGCGATTTCGACGCTGCCGCAGACGCAGCTGGCGGTCAGGTTCGGCGGTGGGGCGGATCTTGCCTGCCATTGGGTCATGGCGACAGGTTACCGTGGCGGGGGACGGTCCGGCAAGCTCGGGCCAATGGGGGCGGATTGGTTAACAATGCATGAACCGGTCGCGGGGTTCGCGGGGAATAGCCTGATAAAGTCATGATTTTTATTGGAAAAGCGCGACGTTTCAAATCCGGAAATCCGGATTTCTGGATTTTTCCGCCAGATCCTGCGCGGTCCCGCCCGACCGCGCTTTGCCCCATCTGCCCAGGTCCCGGACGCGCCCGGCCCGACTGAGGACGCGCGGCCGATGTGGCCAAACCCGCACCGCGAAGGCCCTTGCAGCGCCCGGCGACTTCGGGTGAAAACGAGCCCATGGCAAACGTCCGCATCCCCAAGGTCGACGGTCCTGTTGTCGGCGTCCTGTGGATGCTGGTGACCGGGCTCAATTTCGTCATGGTGACGGCCTTCGTGAAGCTCGCGGGCAGCCGCATTCCGGCCGCCGAAAGCGCCTTTCTGCGCTACGTCCTCGGCCTCGTCTTCCTTCTGCCGATGGCGAGGACGCTGCTTGCCACCCGCTTCGACCGGCGCATGTTCGCGCTGTTCTCTCTGCGCGGCCTCGTCCATGCGCTGGGCGTGATCCTGTGGTTCTACGCCATGGCCCGGATCCCGATGGCGGAAGTGACCGCGCTCAATTACCTCAACCCGGTCTATGTCACCCTCGGCGCGGTGCTGGTCTTAGGTGAGAAGCTGGCCGCGCGGCGTATCCTCGCCATCGTCGCGGCGCTGGTCGGCGCGCTTATCATCCTGCGGCCGGGGTTTCGCGAGATCCAGCCCGGCCATCTCGCGATGCTCGGCACCGCGATGCTCTTCGCCGTCTCCTACCTGATCGCCGGGCGGCTTTCAGGGCTTGTCAGGCCGATGGTCGTGGTGGCAATGCTGTCGATCACCGTGACGATCGGCCTCACCCCCGTCGCGCTCGCCCACTGGGTCACGCCGACCCTGCACGAGATCGGCTGGCTGTTCGGCGTCGCCTTTTTCGCCACCGCGGGGCATTACACCATGACCCGGGCGTTCGCTGCCGCGCCGATGAGTGTGACCCAGCCGGTGACCTTCCTGCAGCTTGTCTGGTCGGTGCTGATCGGCTGGTTGTTGTTTTCCGAACCGGTGGACGCCTGGGTTGTGCTCGGCGGCGGGCTGATCCTGGGGGCGGTCAGTTTCATCACCTGGCGCGAAGCGGTGCTGAAACGGCGTGTGACACCACCGGTGCCGGCGACCTGAGCGTGACACGCGCGGGGGGGGCGAATTGTCCGCGCCCGGGAAACGACGCCCCGGTGCGACCGTCACATTATTGCCGATCCGGCGGTCAATTGTAACACATCGAGGCACGGATTTGCGGGCCGCGGCAACGCGCCGGCCTCACCCCCGCGGGTCGAGGAGCCGCGCCAGCACCATGTCGCGGGAGATCCGGCCGACGGTCTCGCCGTCTTCGACCACCGCCACGCTTTCCGCCTCGTGGGTGAGCAGCGCCATCACTTCGCGCACCGGCGCATCCGCCGCCACCTCGGCCAGCGCCACGCCGGTGGGCGGGCCCATCACGTCGCGCGCGGTCAGCACGCCGAGCGGGTTCATATGGGCGACGAAATCGGCCACGTA
>JAGRMP010000623.1 GCA_020441225.1 Maritimibacter sp.
CGCCCCCGGCCGTCCCTACGGCCCTCCTATGACGATCACGACTGGGTGTGCGCATGGCTATAATTGCCCCTGACAATCGCCGGGGGCAAGCTGTTCTTGTAGAATCTGGCTGGTGTGCTGCGCGCCTGTTGTCTGACGACGATTGATCAAGCACCTATACGCGGATTGGCTACCGCACGACCCTTTTCCGTCGTGGACCTTCCTCCGTCAAAATGGCGGGCATCGAATGGTTCTGCCCCAGGGCCGTATCGAGGATTGTCCGCGTCAATCAGGGCGCGCAGCACGCCAGCCAGATTCAGTCTGTTACCTTCTCATTTCCCTCCTGCTCTGCGGCCCGCGCGCTCCGGGCTGCGCAACCCCGACCAGCTTCGCCCTCCGCGCGCTACCGTTGCGGCTCCATGGCGACGATCGGCGTATTGCGGGCAATGTCCCAGATGAAGCCGACCAGCTCGCGGGCAACGGCGGTGACGACCTTGACCGTCTGCTTTCCCGCGTTCGCCAACCGCCGATATTTGCCGCAAAGGCGAACCTGCGCCTTCCATGCGATGGCGCGGATGTTGTCGGGTATGTTGCCGTTGCGCTCGCGCAGCGCCCGACCCTCGCGGGCAGGGAAGCGGTAGTGCCATGCGGATTCGATCAGCATGGAGCGGGCGGCCGCGTTGCCGGCGCGGGTGATCTCGCCGCGTTTGATCCTCTTGCCGCTGGAATATTCGGCCGGAACGAGGCCGATCCACGCCATGAGCTGCTTGGGGCTGTCGAAACGATGCAGATCACCGATTTCCGCAACGAGCGTGACGGCGGCGATGAGCTTGATGCCGCGTAGCGCCTGAAGGGCCATGACGATCGGGGCGAGCGGCCATTCCTCTATCGCCTCGGCCAGCACCTGTTCCAGCCGCTCGCAGCGGTCTTCGAGTTCATGGATACGGCGCTTGTATTCCTCGAAGACGTATTGCTGGTGCGGGAAGGGAAAGACCTGTTCGGCCAGCCAGCGCCAATGCCGGCCGCCCCAGATCGCCTTTCCGGGGAAGCGGCGATCGTGGCGCAGCAGGAAGCTTTTCAGGGTGGCTTTCGCGCCGGCGAGGTCCTGCTTGGCCTGCCGGTGAGCGCGCACCACGTCGCGAACCGCTTCATGGGCTTCGTCGGGAACCCACACCGCGACCAGCTCGCCGGCGCGCAGCAGGCGGGCCAGCGTCTGCGCGTCCCTGCGGTCGGTCTTCACCCGATCGTTCGGCCGCCGTGGCATCGAGGATGGCGAGATCACCATGCAGTCGATGCCGATTTTCGCGAGGTATCGGTAGATGACGAACCCGCATGGCCCCGATTCATAGCAGACGCGAAGTTCCGAACCGTCCTGCCCGATCTTCTTCAGCGCCGAGTGCAGCGCCTCATTGGTGTTAGGAATGGTGCCGAAGAAGCGAATTTCCTTTCCGGTGGTTTCGTCTGCGATAGCGATGGCGATCGTGTCTTGGTGAACGTCGAGGCCGATGAATTTCTTTGCTGCCGACATGGCTCTATCCTTCCTGTTGCACATTTCATCTGCGCAACACTCCGGAACCCCGAGGCTCGGGGCAAGTGATCGTCATCGGGTCAAGATGATGAGAGCGGGACGGCCGGGGGCTAGCGTCGCGGGTGTGGCCTGGTTGAGCGATGCCGGCGAGCAGCCGGCCCCGGCCCGGAGGGAACGCGCTCCCACATAGCGCCGAAGTGACCGGAGGGCCGCAAGAGAGAAGCCCCGGTGCGTCAGCGCCGGGACCGCTTTTCCCATCTGGCCGGCTCGGGCAGGGGGGCTTCGCGCTTTTCGCGCAGTAGGGCTTTCATTTCTTCCATCGAAATACCCGGTCGGGAATCATCGGCCGCCACCTGTATGCGGCGCTTGAGTAGTTCCCGGCGCAGATCGGCATGGGGTGCCAGCTCCTTATGCTCGCCCAGGATCACGAACACGGCTTCGGACGGATCAAGGAACGTGTCCTGTTCGATCAGATCGAGCAGCCACAGGGCCAGCGACGGCGGCAGATAGGCTTCAAACCGCAAGCCGCCCTTGGCGGCCTGGTCACGGAGCTGCTTGGCCTGTTCAACGGCATGGGCCTTGTCGGCGGGATCGGGCCATTCGGGCGCATCGGTGTCGGTCATGGTTTCATCCTTTATGC
>JAGRMP010000624.1 GCA_020441225.1 Maritimibacter sp.
TCACCGCGTTGCGGGTGACGCCGCCAAGCTCCTTGGCGATCTGGCTGGCCGACTGACCCTCGGCCCACATGCGTTTGAGGGTTTCGACCCGTTCTTCGGTCCAGGACATCGCGTTCATTCCTCTGGGCAGGGCGCTTTCGCCCGCCTCTCTACAGCAAGCCGCCATTCTAGTCAGCCCGGCGTTTGACACAAGGTGGCGACATGGGCGGCGACGTGGCAAGATCCCTTACAACACGGCAAAGGGGAAGGCCATGCCGGATCTCGTGATCGTTGCCTACCGGCCGTTACCCGGGTGCGAAGCCGCGCTTGCCCGCCTTGCGCGCGACCACCATCCGCGGCTCGCCGCCCTCGGGTTGGTGACCGACCGGGCGCCGGTGCTGATGCGCGCGGCCGACGGTACATTGGTCGAGGTTTTCGAATGGAAGGACGGGGCCACGGAGCGTGCCCACGGCATGCCCGAGGTCCAGGCGCTCTGGGCGGACTATGCCGAGGTCTGCACCTACCGGCCGATCGCGGAACTCGACGAAGCCACGTCGCTGTTCGCCACCTTCGCGCCCCTCTGACGCCCCTCGCGCCAGGCAAGCAGCAGCCCGCCCGCCAGGATCACCCCCGCACCTGCGAGCGACAGCGCGTCCGGCACCACGCCGAAGGTCCCGAGGTCGTAGGCGGCTGCAAACACCAAGGTGACATAGGAAAACGGCATCACGAAACTCGCATCCGCCCGCCGCATCGCCTGGATGTAGAGCGATTGCGCGCCGGCCATCAACACGCCGATCCCGGCCAGGATCAGCCATTGCCGGGGGGAGGGCGCCTGCCAGACGAACAGTGCTGCCGCGGTGGCGATCACCAGACCGAAGCTGTTGTTGATGAGCAGGATCTGGAACGGCTTCTCCCGGCCGCTCAGAAACTTCAGGATCGTGATCTCGGTCCCCATCACCGCGGCGGCGGCGAGCGCCACCAGCGCGCCGGGCTGAAACGTGCCGGGGCCGGGCCGGATCAGGATGAGCGCGCCGGTGAATGCGATGGCAGCGGCGATCCAGCGCCACGGGCCGGCGCGTTCGCCGAGCACGACGATGGCCAGCACCATGGCAAAGACCGGGTTGAGAAAGGTGATCGCGGTGGCGTCGGCGAGCGGGATGAGCTGCACGGCGGCGAACATCAGCGTCACCCCGCCCCAGCCGGTGAATGTGCGCAAGGCGTGCAGGCGCCAGGCGGGCCGCGTGAAACGCGGTCGCAGCACCGCCGCCGCCGACCAGAAGGCGAGGAAGGCGAACAGGAACCTGCCCTGGCTGATCTGCAGCGGGTGCAACCCGTCCGGCCCCGCGCCCGCCACCTTGGCGAGCAGCGTCGTCCCCGCGATGAAGGCGGTGGCAGAGAGCATGAAGCCGGCGGCGGCGAGGTTGTTTTGCGGACCCATCGGCACGGATTACGACCGGATCCGGCCGAAGGAAAGCCCTGGCGGACGGGGTTACTGCCGGCGGGCGGCGGCGACCAGCGCCTGGCTCGCGCGCAGCCCCTCGACATAGGACGCGTCGCTGTCCGGCTCTTCCGTCGCGAGCTCGGCGGCGATATGTGCCGCGATCCCGCTCGCCTCGATATCCGCGCCGTGATCGATGAGCAAAGCCACCTTCTCCGGTTCATCCGCGATCAGCACGAGAAGCGGTCGTTGCGCGGTCACCCCGGGTCCGTCATCGGCCACCTGTACGTTCGGATCGGCCCCGGCGGCGAGCAGCGCCCGCATCTCGAGCGGGCTGCCCTCGAAGCCGGCGGCCACCAGCGGCGTCCAGCCCCAATGGGTCCGGGCCTTGAGATCCCCGCCGGCGGCCACCAGCAGCGCGACGATGGCCGACAACTCCTCGAATGTGTCGGGCGTGTCGCCGGTCCAGGGATAGTCGGCGATCATATGGAGCGGCGCGTAGCCCTCCGGGGTGGCGTAATCGGCGCGCGCGCCCCGGTCGAGCAGCATCTGCACCCGCTTGGCACTGCGTCCCATCGCCCGGAGCGTCTTGCCGAGCGGGGTCTGCTCGAACCTGCCGAGCGTCCGGTTCAGATCGCCGAGATCGTCCAGCACCGCGGCCAGGGCATCGTCATCCGCCGCGTCGAGCGCGTCGCTCAGCGCGATCGCTTCGGGGTCCGTCTCCGGTAGATATCCGGTCCCTTCGGCGAACGCCGCGAAATCCTCGGACAATGCCAGCATACCGTCGCCGTCTCCCGCCGCATCCGCGTCCGCGATCCGTTGGATCATCCCGTGCATCGTCCGGGCCTGTTCGAGCAGCGGCGCGAGGCGCTCGGCCGTATCCGGGTTGCTGGTCGACAGGCGTTCCAGGAGCGCCTCCATATCCTCCACCGAACCGGCCAGATCGGCCAGCGGACTTGGCCCGTCGCGGCCGACCGTCTCGGCGATCTCGCCGATGATCTCGTTGATGCCTTTTCCCATGCCCGTGCTCCGGTCCTGTGTCGGGCGGCAAGCCTGCGCGCGGAATCCGGCGTGGGCATGGCAGGCGTGAAGCAGGGGCGGGGCACATTGGCGACAACGCCCGGCGCTTCGGCACTGATTTTTCTTGCACTGCCGCGGCAAAGCGGGCAAATCGGCGCCATGACGACCCGCTTCGCATATGCCGAGACCCGACGCCGACGCACCCGCGCCTGACGTCCGTCGTCCTGTCCCGCGCCGCCATCGGCGCATCCGACCCAAGACCCAATCCAAAAGCGTTGACACGAAGCCGCCCATACGGCACCCAAAGGCTTCTTTTCATGGAGTGATCCGATGATCCCGTCCGTCCTGCCGACCTATAATCGTGCGCCCCTTGCCTTCGACCATGGCGAGGGCTCCTGGCTGGTGACGACCGACGGCCGACGCTTCCTCGACCTCGGCGCGGGCATCGCGGTCAACGCCCTGGGCCATGCCAACCCCGAGCTGGTCGCGGCGCTGACGGCGCAGGCCGGCAAGCTCTGGCACGTGTCCAACCTCTACCAGATCCCCGGCCAGCAGGCGCTCGCCGACGCGCTCACCCAGGCCACCTTCGCCGACACCGCCTTCTTCACCAATTCCGGCACCGAGGCGCTGGAACTGGCGGTCAAGATGGTGCGCAAATACTGGTACGAGAAGGGCGCGCCCGACCGGATCGAGATCGTCACCTTCTCCGGCGCCTTCCACGGCCGCTCCACCGCCGCCATCGTCGCCTCGCAGGGGGAAAAGATGGTCAAGGGCTTCGGCCCCCTGATGCCCGGATTCACCCAGGTCCCCTTCGGCGACCACGACGCGCTGCGGGCGGCGGTCAGCGACCAGACCGCCGCGATCCTGATCGAACCGATCCAGG
>JAGRMP010000007.1 GCA_020441225.1 Maritimibacter sp.
ACGTGGTCACGCAGGTCAAGATGAAGCGGCTCTCCGATGTCGAGGTGAACGCCTATCTCGCCTCCGGCGACTGGCGCGGCAAGGCCGGCGCCTATGCGATCCAGGGGCCCGCCGGCGCCTTCATCCCGTGGATCCAGGGCAGTTACACCGGTGTCATGGGCCTGCCCGTGGCCGAGACCGCGGCGCTGCTCACGGCGGCGGGCTACCCGGTGTTTTCGGGCTGGGAGGATGCGGAATGAAAGGCAGCGTGATCGCCTTGGACGAGATCGCCGGGCGCCGGGCTGCGGCCCGGCTGGTGGACGGCCGCCTCGACGACCTGTTGATCGACCCGGCCGACGACGCCCCGCGCCCGGGCGCGATCTTGCGCGCCATCTGCGACCGGCCGGTGAAAGGGCAGGGCGGCATGTTCGTCCGCCTGCCTGACGGGTCGGGGTTTTTGCGCGGCGCGCGCGGGCTGAAACCCGGCCAGGCGGTGCTCGTGCAGGTGACTGGCTGGGCCGAAGACGGCAAGGCGGTGCCGGTCACGGAACGCGTGCTGTTCAAGTCGCGCTACGCCATCGTCACCCCCGGCGCACCCGGCGTGAATGTCTCGCGCCGGATCCGCGACGAGGAGGCGCGGGTGCGATTGAAGGAGATCGCGGCCGAGGTACTGGGCGACGAGGCGGTCGGGCTCATCCTGCGCTCCGAAGCCGCGGAGGGCAGCGACGAGGCCGTCGCCGGTGACATCGCCGCGATGCGCGACCTCGCCGGCGCGGTGCTGGGCGATGCCGAGGGGCGCGAGCCCGAGTTGCTGGTCGAGGGACCGGATGCGCATGAACTCGCCTGGCGCGACTGGCCCGCGCCGGACCTGCTCGCCGACGCCTCGGGCAGTTTTGCCGCCCATGGGATCGACGCGCTGATCGACGCCCTGCGCGGCCCCCGCGTCGGGCTCGCGGGCGGGGCGGTCGCCTATGTCGAACCCACCCGCGCGCTCGTCGCGGTGGATGTGAACACCGGCCCCGACAGCTCGCCCGCCGCCGGGCTCAAGGCCAACATCGCGCTCGCCCGCGATCTGCCGCGCCAACTGCGCTGCCGGGGCCTCGGCGGCCAGATCGTGGTCGATTTCGCGCCGATGCCGAAAAAGGACCGCGCGACCCTCGAACAGGTGCTGCGCGCGGCATTCAAGACCGATGCGATCGAGACCGCGCTCGCCGGCTGGACGCCCCTCGGTCTCTATGAGCTGCAACGCAAACGCGAGCGCCGGCCGCTTGGAGGACAACAGACATGAGCTGCCCGATCTGCGGCAAGGACACGGCCGAAAACTTCCGCCCGTTCTGCTCGAAACGCTGCGCCGACATCGACCTCGGCCGCTGGCTGAACGGCGCCTATTTCGTCGCGGCCGAAGACCCCGAAGAGCTGGAAGAAGCCGCCGAAGAGCTCGCCCGCACCCCGTCCGGCCCGCATTGACGAAGGGCCACGCAAGCCGGCCGCAGGCCCGCCCGAACGGGTGGGTCGCAAGCCCGCTCCGGGCAAGCATTTTCCACTGGACACCCGCCGCTCCCCCCACTAGAAAACGCCCACCCGAACGAACGCCGTTCACCCGTGCCCGGGTAGCTCAGGGGTAGAGCAGTGGATTGAAAATCCTCGTGTCGGTGGTTCGATTCCGCCCCCGGGCACCACTTCCCCAGCTAACACATTGGTATCGCTTCAGCTTTTAGCCGTTGCTAGGAGCCGTAGACCATGTCGGAGACCATTTCGCCCACGTTCACCTTCGTGAAGGACGGGGTTTTCTATTTCAGCCGCCGCATCCCGAAAGAGCTGAAACGCCACTACACATCACCTCGGATCGCGTATTCCCTTCGCACGAGGTCCGCGAAAATCGCCGAGGCACGTGCCAGACGAGCTGCCGATCAGCTCGATGAGTAATGGTATCACCTGAGGTCTCGCGATGCGGAGCTACCTGGGAAGCACATGCTGAGGCTCCAGCTAGTCGCAGGTGCGGGGGCCACGGATCAACTGCCTGCCGTCGCCTCCTCATCTGTTCTACTCTCGGAAGCCGTAGCCATCTACCAGCGGCTCAAGGGTAACGGTCGCCCGATTACCTTCCTCAGGGCCGCCGAGAGGGCCTGTGGCTACGTCATCGACGCTTGCGGAGACAAGTACCTCGATGCCTACACACGGGCCGATGCGAACGCCTTCCGTGATGCGTTGGTCGCTCGAGGTCTCGCTGGTAGCAGCATTACCCGTGTCTTCGGTACTGTGAGAGCCGTGACGAACTTCGCCGCAAGCGAACAGGATCTCAACCTGAACAACCCCTTCGCCGGGGTCTACTACGACCGGACTGCAGGGGTCTCGGATCGCACTCCCGTTCCAGCCGATGCCCTGGCGGCGATCCAGGCGAAGTGCCGGGAGCATGATGACGAACTGCGTTGGCTAGTGGCTCTGGTGTCAGACACCGGGATGCGCCTAGCTGAGGCTGCAGGGATGACCCGGGAGGACATCGTTCGCCATGAGGATGGCTCCCTCTACGCGCGTGTCCGTCCGCACCCTTGGCGTCGTCTCAAGACCAAGGGCAGCGAACGTGACGTCCCGCTCGAAGGTGAAGCTCGGTGGGCCGCTGAGCGCATCCTCGATCAACGGACCGCGTCCCAGTTCGCCTTTCCCCGCTACAACAAGACAGAGACAACGAACGCCAACGCCGCAAGTGCTGCGCTGAACAAATGGATGAAGGAATACGTGCCTGCAGGAAGTACCATGCACGGCTTCCGTCACTCGATGCGTGACCGCCTCCGGGCTGTCGAGTGCCCCGCCGACATTGTTGACCAGATCGGGGGCTGGCAGACGGATGGAGTTGGCCACGGATACGGCTCTGGGTATCCGCTGGAGGTTCTGAGGAAGTGGATGAAGGCCGTCACGTGAGCCGACATGGTCTACGGCTCCTAGCAACGGCTAACGATGTTGCAGCGTGGCCCGATGGGCTTGGTCATCACGTGAAACGGGCGCGGCTCGGGCATAGGGTCCTGTCGGCTTGGAGAAATAGAGCGGGATCGGGCGCGGCCCTCATTCCGCGCTGACGATACGCCGTCCGCTGTCGCGCGCAAAGACCAGCGCGAGTGCCGGGTCGTAGTCGAAGCGGACGTCGGCGCCCTGTGCCACGGTCTCCATCGACCGATCCTGAACCCTGAGTTCGTAGGGCCCGAAGGTGCAGGTGACCAGCGCCTCGCTGCCCATCGGCTCGACAAGCTCGACGTTTGCCGGGTAGGGGCCGCCCGGGCCGAACTCGATGCGCTCGGGGCGGATGCCGACGACCACTGCATCGCCAGCTGTGAGGGGTAAGCCGGGATCGACGCGCAGACCGGGCAGATTTCCGTTTCCGTCGGGCACCACGGTCCCGTCTTCGGCCACCGTCCCCTCGATGAAGTTCATCTGTGGCGTGCCGATGAAACCGGCGACGAACAGGTTGTCGGGTGCGGCGTAGAGTTCTGTCGGCGAGCCGATCTGCTCGACCATACCGTCGTTGAGCACCACGATCTTGTCGGCCATGGTCATCGCCTCGGTTTGATCGTGGGTGACGTAGATCGAGGTCGAGGTCAGGCGCTGGTGCAGCAGTTTTACTTCCTTGCGCATCGCCGTGCGCAGCTTGGCGTCGAGGTTCGACAAAGGCTCGTCGAACAGGAACACGTCGGGCTTGCGCACGATCGCGCGGCCCATGGCCACCCGCTGGCGCTGACCGCCCGAGAGCGCCTTTGGCTTGCGGTCGAGGAGGTCGGTGAGCCCGAGGATCTCGGCCGCCTCCGCCACCGCTGCGTCGCGCTCGGCCTTCGGGCGCCCTGCCAGTTCCAGTGAGAAGGACATGTTCTCGCGCACGCTCATGTGCGGGTAGAGGGCGTAGGACTGGAACACCATGGCGATGTCGCGGTCCTTCGGCATCAGGTCATTCACCACCCGCTCGCCGATCCGGATCGAGCCGGAGGACGGATCCTCGAGCCCCGCGATCATGCGCAGGATCGTCGACTTGCCGCTGCCCGACGGGCCCACGAGGGCGACGAATTCGCCGTCGGCAATCTCGACCGAGACATCCTTGATGACATGAACGGAGCCGAACGACTTGGTGATGTGTTCCAGCGTGACCTGGGTCATGTGCCTCTCGTTCCCTTCGCGTGGCGGCGGATTCGCCGGTTGACAAATTCCATATATGGTGCATTGTAATTTCAATATTGGAATTTGGCTAGAGGCATTTTCGTGAACCCGAGCGACCGACTGCTGCGTGTGATGGAATACCTGATGCTTGCCGGGCAGGAGCCGGTGAAGCAGGTCGACATCGCCCGCGATCTCGATATCTCGCCCGCCACGCTCAATCGGATCATCAAGGTGCTGTCGGACCGCGGTTACGTGTTCCGCACGTCCGAACGCTTCGTGGTGCCCAACTTCCGGTTCACCAAGAACGTGCCGATGTCGGTGAGCTACCTCGAAGTGCTCGACGAGGTCATGGAAGGAATCACGGCCGAACACGGCGTCTTCAGCGAGGCCGTCGTGGTCACCGGGCAGGACCTCTACTGGCATTCGCGCACCGAGCTCGACCCGATGCCGGTGGCGATCCGCGCCAAGGCCGGGTTCCGCCGCCCGCTCTACGAGCTTGACGCGATGAGCCGGCTCTATCTCGGGCGTCTCGGAGAGGAGCAGGTCGAATACCAGTTCAACATCCGCTCGTTCCACGACAACAGCCCGGCGCTGGCGCCCTACGCGCCCGAAACGGCCAAAGAGCTGATCGCACAAGCCGCCGAGAAGGATTTCGACTGGGATTTCGACGGCAACCGGGTGGGGCTTCGCCGCTTTGCGATCGTCATCGACGACCTCGACGGCAATTTCCTGCACTTCCTGACGATGGCCGAAGCAGCGGACCCCGTGGCGAACCCGGAAGAGCGGATCGAAACCTGCCGAAATGTGCTTGAGGAAGCCCGCGCTGGGCTTGTCGCGGCAATGGAAAAAGAGAACCGACAAGCGGACATCGATCGCCGCGCAAAGATCACCAGGGTGGCCTGACCGAAGGCGCATCCAACCAAATGGAGGAGGACGACCAATGAAATTCACCGACGCGACCCGCCTTGCATCGGCGGCGATGGCCACGGTCCTGATGACCGTTCCGGCCTATGCGGAAGACCTGAACGTACTTCTGTTCGGGATGCCCTACACCAACGGGTTGGCCGAACTTGAAGCCGACTTCGAAGCAGCCACGGGGCTGACCGCCAATATCGAGGTGGTCGGTCAGGACGTGTTCGAGAACCGCATCACCCTCAGCTTCACCGGCAAGACCGGCGACATCGACGTCGTGCACACCCCGGTCATCCAGGTCCAGCGCTGGGTCGAAGCGGGCTGGCTGCACCCCGTCACCGACGGCGTGAACGGCATCGAGACCAAGGACGACATCCTTGCCGGTCCGCTCGACGCCTACCTCGTCAAGGGCGACTACTGGGCGCTGCCGTTCTTCGCCGAGACCGGCATGATGAGTTACCGCAAGGATATCCTGGCAGCCGCAGGCTACGACGCCCCGCCGGCCACCTGGGCCGAACTGCTCGATGTCGCCAAGGCTGTCAACAGTGACGACGTCGCAGCGTTCGCCATGCGTGCTGCCCCCGGCCAGGGCTTCAACATGTTCGTCTTCCCGATGATCATGCGCGCCTATGGCGGCAAGTTCTTCGCCGACTACCCGACCGACCTCACGCCGGCGCTCAATTCGCCGGAAACGCTGGAGGCGCTCAACCTCTACATCGACCTCATCAACAATTACGGACCGCAGGGTGCGGGCAACTTCAACTTCTCGGAAGTCGCCGCCGCGATGCAGGCCGGCAAGATTGCGATGACCGTCGACGGCACCTCGATCGTCGCGCAGACGCTCGACCCGGAGAAGAGCCAGGTGCTCGAGAACATGGCGATCGCCGCGGTGCCGGAAGGCCCGGCCGGCCGCTCGCCCGCGATCGCCGTGCACGGGCTCGGCATCCCGGCCGATGCGCCCGACCCCGAGGCCTCGTTCAAGTTCATCGAATGGGCGACGAGCTCCGAGACGCTCGCGAAGATCGCGCTGAGCCAGCCTTTCCCGGACTTCACCCGCGCCTCCGTGGCCGACAATGCCGAGGTGGTCGCGAAATACGAAACGATCAACCCCGACTTCCTCAGCCTGCGCGTGCAGATGCTCAACGACGCCATCGGCCACTACCGGCCGTTGCTGCCACAATGGCCCGAGATGGGCGCCGCGATCGGCGAGCATATCAACGCCGCGGTGAACGGGCTCGAAACGCCCGAAGAGGCGCTGGCCGCCGCGCAGGACGAAATGGCCGAGATCCTCGCCGAATAGCCCTGCAAGACCCGCCGGCGGCCGTCCTCC
>JAGRMP010000625.1 GCA_020441225.1 Maritimibacter sp.
ATCAGCGTGATCCTGATCAGCCACCGGATGCCCGATGTCTTTGCTGTCGCAGACCGGATCGCCGTCCTGCGCCGCGGATCGCTGGTCGCGAGCAAGCCGGTCCATCTGAGTTCGCCCGAGGAGGTCACCGGCCTCATCACCGGCGCCATCGAACACGCCTGAGAAGGGAACAACATGTCCTCGTCAATCGAAGATGTCATCGGACTGGCGCAGCATCGCAACGCCCTGGCCCGGCTCGCCAACCTCCAGGTGTTCTGGGTCTTTCTCGCCGCCGTCATCGCCTGCATTGCGCTCAGCCTCGCGACAGATACCTTTGCGACCTCGCGCAACCTCTTCAACGTCTCGCGCAATTTTGCCTTCGTTGCGATCATCGCCATCGGCATGACCGCGGTCATCGCCTCGGGCGGGATCGATCTTTCGGTCGGCTCGATCGTGGTGCTGACGGCGATGGTCATCAGCGTGCTGATGGCGGCGGGGTATTCCTTCTGGCTCTCGGCGTTCGCCGCCATTGCCGTGGCGCTCGCGGTCGGGTTCGTCAACGGGGTGCTGATCGCCTATGCGGGAATGCCAGCCTTCGTCGTTACGCTCGGGATGCTCTCGGCCGCGCGGTCTGCCGCGATGGTGCTGTCGGACAACAAGATGATCTGGGAATTCGGGCCCGACCACGACCTCCTGCTCTGGATCGGCGGCGGCTCGACCTTCGGGCTGCCGCATCCGCTCTACGCGTTGATCGCGTTGACGCTGGCGATGACCTTTGTCTTTCGCTGGGCGCGCTGGGGGCAGCATGTGTTTGCCATTGGCTCGAACGAGCAGGCGGCCACCCTGACCGGGATCCCGGTCAAGCGGCTCAAGGTCACGGTCTACATGTTCTCCGCCTTCACCGCCGGACTGGCGGGTATCTTGATGGCGGGCTGGTTGGGCAGCGTGACGACGAACCTCGGCAATGCGATGGAATTGACGGTGATCGCAGCGGCGGTGATCGGCGGCGCCAATCTCAACGGCGGGGAGGGGACGGCGCTCGGTGCGGTGGTCGGCGCCCTCCTCATCGAGGTCATCCGGAACTCGCTGATCCTTCTGGGGATTTCCACCTTCTGGCAGGGCATGTTCATCGGCACCTTCATCGTGATCGCCGTGGCGTTCGACCGCATCCGTCACATGCAGCGCTGAGGTGGACCTTGGCTCGGGAGTCGGTGTACAGACGCCCGGCACGGACAGGAGGACGGCAATTGCGACCGACGATGATGGATGTGGCGGCGAAGGCAGGGGTCTCGCAGGCGACGGTATCGCTGGTCCTGAACAGTCGTGCGGGCGCGCGCCTCAGCGAAGCCACGCGCGAAAAGGTCCGCGCCGCGGCCGACGAACTGGGCTACCAACTCGCGGCGCGCGGCCAGACCAAGGTGCCGACCATATCCAAGACGATCGGCTTCGTCGTCGATGAACTCACCGCCGACCCGTGGATGTCGTTGGCCTTCGACAGCGCCCGGGAAAAGGCGCTGGAACAGGGGATCACGACCACCCTCGCGGTGTTGCGCGGCGGCGAGGACCTCGAAGACCAGATCCTCACCCAGATGTCCAACCAGCCGCTCTTGGGCTTTATCTACGGCACCATCCTCACCCGGCCGATCACTCCGCCCAAAGCCTTCTTCAAGACCCCGACCGTGCTGGTCAATTGCTATGACAAGAAACGAAAACTGCCCTCGGTCCTGCCGGGCGAACTCGTTGGCGCACAGACAGCGACCCAGCACCTGATCGACATGGGGTGCAGACGGATCGCATTCATCAACGGCCAGGAGGGCATCGACGCCTCGCGCGACCGGCTCAGGGGATATCGCCAGGCGTTGTCGAGCAACGACGTGCCTTTCGACCGCAAGCTCGTATTTCCCGGCAACTGGGAACCGTCGACCGGCTACGAAGGCGCGATGGCGCTGATGGCCCTGGACACGCCGCCCGACGGGATTTTCTGCGCCAACGACATGATGGCGCTAGGGTGCTACGACGCCCTGCGCGAGCTTGGCCTCAGGGTGCCCGACGATGTCGCCGTGGTGGGCTTCGACGATCGCGAGATCGCGCAATTCATGCGGCCGTCGCTGACCACGCTGGTGCTTCCCCACGCCGAGATGGGCGCGATCGCGGCCGAAATGCTCCTCGATATGGCCGGCGGCATGCACAACAGCTACGACCAGATCAAGGTCGAGTGTACGCTGATCGACCGTGAGTCCAGCCGGTTGATTTCCCGTCGGGCTTGACGCGACCATCTTCGCCCGCGGGTATCCGAAAGAAATCGCAAACATCTTGTTGGAACGAGGTGGGCGGCAAAGCCCCGGCGCGACGGTGCGGTGGCGAGCCAGGGTCGCCAAGGGGCGGCGCCCATCGCGGGACACCGGCTTTCGGCAGCGCCGGACCGGACGCCACGAAGGTCATGGGGCGCCGCGCCAAAGGTGCTCGACCGCGACGGAGATGCGCGCCCGGGGCCGTAGGCGCGAGGTCCGCCGCGACACCGATCTCGCCGACCTCCCGCTCAACGATCTGATCTTGCCATGCACCGCAGCCGGTCCGGTTGCCAGATGCCTGGTTGCAACCAAGCGATCCCAGGAATCTGTTCCCTTTGTGTTCTTGCGGCGCTATCCTTCCGGAAAACGCATGAAAAGAGGCAGGACATGGTTGCAGCAAGCTATCTCGACAAGCTGAACGATGGCCAACGGGCGGCGGCGGTTTTCGGTGTCGGGGAAGGGATTTCGCCGCCCTTGCTCATCATCGCCGGGGCCGGGTCCGGCAAGACCGCGACGCTCGCCCACCGGGTGGCGCATCTCCTGGTGCACGGCGCCGACCCGCGCCGCATCCTGCTGATGACCTTCTCGCGCCGCGCTGCGTCCGAGCTCACCGCCCGCGTGGAGCGGATCACCGCGCAGGCCATGGGCACGGCCGTCGCGGCCGAAGCGCTCACCTGGGCCGGGACCTTCCACGCCATCGGTGCGCGGATCCTGCGCGAACACGCGCTGTCTATCGGGCTGAGCCCCGAGTTCTCGATCCATGACCGCGAGGACAGTGCCGATCTCATGAACCTCTGCCGCCACGGCGCGGGGCTTTCGAAGACCGAGGCGCGGTTTCCGACCAAGGGCACCTGCCTTGCGATCTATTCCCGCGCCGTCAACGCCGAGGAACCGCTGGCGCATGTGCTGCGTGACCACTTCCCGTGGTGCGCGCGCTGGGAGGAAGCGCTGAAGCTGCTCTTCAAGGCCTATGTTTCCGCCAAGCAGGCACAGAACGTGCTCGATTATGACGATCTGCTGCTTGCCTGGGCGCAGGTGATGTCGGACGCCGATTTCGCCGCCCATATCGGGGCCGCCTGGGACCATGTGCTGATCGACGAATACCAGGACACCAACCGGTTGCAGGCGCGGATTCTGAAGGCGCTGAAGCCCGATGGGCGGGGGTTGACCGTGGTCGGCGACGACGCCCAGTCGATCTACGCTTTCCGCGCCGCGACCGTGCGCAATATTTTCGACTTCCCAGAGAGTTATATGCCGCGGGCCGAGGTCGTGACCCTCGACCGCAACTACCGCTCGACCCAGCCGATCCTTGCGGCAGCGAATGCGGTGATCGCCGAGGCCAGCGAGCGTTTCACCAAGGACCTCTGGACCGAGCGCGCTTCGGACCGCAAGCCGCGATTGGTGACCGTCCAGAGCGAGGCGGAGCAGGCGAGATATTTCGTCGGCGAGATCCTCGAGGCCCGCGAGGTCGGGGTGAAGCTGAAAGAGCAGGCCGTGCTGTTCCGAACCTCGTCCCACGCAGCGCAGATCGAGGCGGAGCTTACCCGCCGCAACGTGCCCTATATGAAGTTCGGCGGCCTCAAGTTTCTCGATTCCGCCCATGTGAAGGACCTGCTGGCTGTCCTGCGCTTCGCCCGCAATCCGCGCGACCGGGTGGCCGGGTTCCGCGTGCTCCAACTGATCCCCGGAATCGGTCCGAAATCGGCCGGCAACATCCTTGATGCGCTCGACCTCGCGCCCGCCCCCCTCGCGGCGCTCCATGACGTCGTTCCGCCCGCGAAGGCCGAAGCCGACTGGACCGGGTTTGTCGCGGCGATGACCGCAGACGCGGGGTGGCCCGCCGCCATCGCCAGCGCGCGCAGCTGGTACGAGCCGCATCTCGACCGGATCCACGAAGACGCCGAGGCGCGGCGCGCCGATCTGTTGCAGCTCGAACAGATCGCCACCGGCTGCCCCTCCGCCGAGGCCTTCCTCACCGATTTGACCCTCGATCCGCCCGACGCCACTTCCGACCAGGCCGGCGTGCCACTGAAGGACGAGGATTACCTGATCCTGTCCACGATCCATTCCGCCAAGGGGCAGGAGTGGAAATCGGTCTATCTGCTCAATGCAGTCGATGGCTGTATCCCCTCCGACCTGGGCACCGGCACGACGCATGACCTCGAAGAGGAACGGCGGTTGCTCTATGTCGCGATGACCCGGGCGAAGGACGATCTCACCATCGGCCTGCCGCTGAGGTTCTACGTCACCGGCCAGCCGAAGAACGGCGACCGCCACGTCTACGCCATGCGCACGCGCTTCATCCCGCGCCAGATCCTCGACCGGTTCGAACAGGTCCATTGGTCGCCCGCAGCGCAGGGCGCCGAGATCCGGCCCGTGCCCGCCCCGATCGACGTGGCCCAGCAGATGCGCGAGATGTGGGGCTAGGTGCGCGGTGGCAAGTATCTTGGGCGGTCCGGTGGGGCGTGTTTTCGTCTTGTTTTGCGGCGCTTGCGGAAAAAACCGAAACGCCACATCTCCCGGTCGCCGGGCATTCACCGATCCGGGGACGCGCCGGGTGAGGGAAGCCGTTTCGCGGCCTCCACGACGCGGTCGCGAAGCCAGCGATGCGCGGGATCGGTGCTGTCGCGGCGATGCCATACCAGGAAGACCGGGATCGGCTTGCAGGGAAAGGGCAGGGGGGCGCAGTCGAGCTCCCTGAGCGGTCCGAGCGCCATGTAATCGAGCTCGGTCGCGATCATGTCGCTTCCCTTCACGAAACGCGGTATGGCGGAGAAATTCGAGACCGAAAGCATGGGCGGCCGGAGGTCCGCGCTTTCGATCTCGCGGACGACGCTGAAGGAATTGCGACCGTTGGCAAAGCGGACCTCGACATGCCGGTCATCGCGAAATTCCTCCCAACTCCTGGGCGGGCCTCTGACCTCTTTGTCATAGAAGCAGACCATCTTCCCCTCGAAGAGCTTGAGCTGGATGATCTCCGGCCCCTCGGGCGGCAGTGGCGTGACCACGATGTCGCAGCGTGCCTCGCCCAACAGGCTGGCCGCGGGGACGCCCGAGGGCAGGAATGTGAGGTTGAGCTCGATCCCCGCTTGCGCCGCACGGCGCATGATGCCGGGGAACAGCAGATCGCGGGTCAGATCGTTTGCGGCCACCGTGAACCGCAGCGGCCGCGCCGTCGGGTCGAAGGCGCGCGCGTCGGCGAGACCTTTCATTCCGTCCAGCACCTTCATGACCGGTCCCTGCAGGCTGCGCGCGCGTTCCGTGGGCACGATCCCGCGCCCGGAGCGCACGAACAGGGGATCGCCGAAGATGACCCGGAGCTTGTTCATCGCGTGGCTGACGGTGGACTGGGTCAGATCGAGCCGTTCGGACGCGCGGGTTACGTTCCCTTCCTGCAGGACCACCAGGAAGGTGTTCAAGAGACGCCAGTCCAGATCCTTATGATCGAAATCATCCATGGTACTTATCGATACCAATCGATGGATAGCGCGTCCACTCCTCCCTATCCTCCGTCGAACCGGGGAAACACCCGGGCCAAACGGGAGGATGCATGAGACCGCTCGCGCATGTCGCGGTGACCGTTCCGGCACGCGCTGTCCATTGTTCCCACCCGACCGGAACTCCAGGGAGGACAAGATGAAACGTCTCGAAGGCAAAGTCGCCTGCATCACCGGTGCCGCGCAGGGGATCGGCGCCGTCATGGCCAAACACATGGCCGCGCATGGTGCTAAACTCGTGGTCACCGACGTGCTCGACACCACGTCCACGGTGCACGCCATCCGTGACGCAGGCGGCGCGGCGGTCGGGCTCACGGTGGACGTGACCAGCAACGAGGACCTCGCCCGCATGGTCGCCACCGCCAAGTCCGAATTCGGCGGGCTCGATATCCTCATCAACAACGCGTCGATCTTCGCCAGCCTGCAACCGAAACCCTTCCTGCAGATCGACGAGGACGAGTTCGACCGGGTGTTCCGGATCAACGCGCGCGGGACGCACCAGGCGACCAAGGCGGTGGTGCCGGCCATGATCGAGCGCGGCGGTGGCAAGGTGGTCAACATCTCGTCCGGCACCTTCTATTACGGCCCGCCGGGGCTGGCGCATTACACCGCGTCCAAGGGCGCGGTGATCGGGCTTACGCGCTGCTATGGCCGCGAACTGGGCGACAAGAACATCCAGGTCAACGCGATCGCCCCGGGCCTGACCGAAAGCGAAGGCGTCAAGGCCAATGACGGCTTCAACCCGTTCTCGGCGCCCACCGTCGCGACCCGCTCGATCAAACGCGAGATGGTGCCGGAGGATCTCCTGGGCACCTTGCTCTATCTGTGCACCTCCGACAGCGATTTCGTGACCGGGCAAACGCTCAACGTCGACGGCGGCAAGTCGAACGTCTGACGGGGGTCGTCGTACGAGGGAGGCCGACATGGCACAGGACAGGACACAGGACAGCGCCATTGCGCACACCAGGCTCTTCATCGACGGCGCCGAAGCCGAGCCCACGGGCGGGCGCGAACATGCGCAGTTCAACCCGGCGCGGCCGAGCGAGCTGGTCGGCCATGCCGCGATGGCGACGGTCGAGGATGTCGACCGCGCCGTGCGCGCGGCCCATGCGGCTTTTCCGGCCTGGGCGGGGCTGAGCTTTGCCGAACGCGCCGCAAAGCTGCGTGCGATTGCCGATGCCCTGGCCGAGAACGAGGCCGACGTGGCTGCGCGGTCGCGACTGTTCACACGTGAACATGGCAAGATCCTGCGCGAAACCCTGCTCGAGCTCAGCCGGCTCGGCGACCGGTTCCGGCAATCCGCCGGCTATGCCGAGCGGCTCGCGACCGACGAGACGCTGCAGGCCCCGCCGTTCGACACTATCGTGATGCGGCAGCCCCGGGGCGTCGCCGCGCTGATCGTGCCCTGGAACTGGCCCCTGTCGATCCTGGGCGCAAAGCTGCCTCAGGCCCTCATCACCGGCAACACCGTGGTGGTGAAACCGGCCCAGAACGCGTCGCTTGTCCCGGTCATGACCCTGCAGATCATCGCCCGGCTGCTGCCGCCTGGCGTCGTCAATGTCGTCACCGGCGCGGCCAGCGAGATCGGCGATGCGCTGGTCGGCCATCCGCTGGTGCGCAAGGTGAACTTCACCGGCTCGACCGCCGTCGGCAAGCATGTCGGCCGGGTCGCGCTCGGCAATGTCACCCCGGTGACGCTGGAGCTCGGCGGCAACGATGCGGCGCTGGTGCTGGAAGACGCCGCATTGGATGACGCGGCGTTCATGAAGATGTATCTCGGCGGTTTCGCCTCCACCGGGCAGATCTGCATGGCGATGAAACGGCTCTACGTCCACGAAAGCCGCTACGACGAGGTGGTCGACGGGCTGACCGCCGCCTGCAATCGTGCTGTCGTCGGCGACGGGCTGCTGCCCGAGACGACCATGGGTCCGCTCAACAATGCGGGCCAACTGGGCGTGGTCAAATCCATGATCGCCGAGGCGCGCGACCGTGGCGCCGATGTGGTTGAGCTCGGCCAGGTGCCCGATGAGGCGCTCTATCGGGGCGGCGGGTATTTCCAGCGCCCGACCCTGGTGCTCGATGCCGACCAGTCGCTCAGCCTGGTGCGCGAGGAGCAATTCGGACCCGCCCTGCCGATCTCTCGGTTCAGGACGGAGGCCGAAGCGGTAGGGCTCGCCAATGACAGCGAGTACGGGCTGTGTTCCTCGGTCTGGTCCGCCGATGCCGAGCGCGCGCTGCGCATCGCCCGCCAGCTCGAAGCCGGTTACACTTACCTCAACAACCACGGGCCCATGGCGCAAGACGGGCGCGGGCCCTTCGGCGGGTTCAAACACTCCGGGATCGGGCGCAATCTGGGCTATGATGGCGTCCTGGCTTTCGCCGAGCCGCATACGATCTCCGGACCCACAGGGTTCCTGTTTTGACGGCGACGCGCGGGTGTGGGCAAGGTTGCGTTGCCCGGCGCGGCGCGATGTGTGTAACCTGGATCGGGACGGAAAATGACTGAGAGCATCAGGGTCAGAAACGCCAAGGGCCTCTACCTCGAAGGCATTCGCGACGGCAACATGCGCGCCGCGCTCGACGCCTATACGGGCGACCGTTACACCCAGCATTCCACCGGCGTGCGGGACGGCAAGGAAGGTTTCATCGAATTCTTTACCCCGTTCCTTGAGCGCAACCCCGTGCGCGACATCCAGGTTCTGCGCAGCATCGAGGACGGCCGTTTTGTCTTCGTCCACGTGTACCAGAACCTCAACCACGGCGCGGCCGAATGGGTGACGGCGGATATCTTCGACACCGATGAAGCGGGCCGGATCGTCGAGCATTGGGACGTCATCGCCGCGTATGAATGGCCCACAGTCTCGGGCCGGTCGATGGTAGACGGGCCCACCGGGATCGAAGACCTCGACCGGACCGCGGCGAACAAGCACCTCGTGCAGGGTTTCGTCGATGACGTGTTGATCGGCGGGAGCGCCGACAAGCTGACCGATTACATCTCGACCGCGCAATACCACCAGCACAGTACCGGCGTGGCGGACGGCGTGGACGCCTTCGCCGAGCATCTGCGGCAGGCCAGGCATAGCGGCGACGCCGCCCGCTACGTCAAAGCGCATCGCCTGCTCGGCCAGGGCAATTTCGTGGTTACCTTCTGCGAGGCAGTTCGAGCGGGAGCGACCTGGGCCGTCTTCGATCTCTACCGGCTCAAGGACGGCAAGATCGTCGATCACTGGGACGTGCAGGAAAAAGTCGGCCCGCCCGACACCTGGAACAACGCCGGCAAATTCTGAGACATCGCGACGGAAGGTCCGACCCCATGGGCACACGCTTCTTTTCCACCAAAGACCGGCCGTTTCACCTCGGGCCCTATCCTCTGGAGCGGTTGGTGCGGCTCGAAGGCGTGGCGGATCTCTCTGGCGTGCCCGCGGCGGTCCCGCTCGATTTCCGCCGCCTCGACACGCCGCATTCGCTCGTGAATGCGATGGGCGAATACCAGGCGATGATGGACGTGCTGCGCGACGGGATCGTCAACCCCGCCCCCGGGGCGGCGCCCGCGGATCCGGCCGAACGGGCCAATCACATGAAAGCATTCGGATATTTCCAGGATGCCTCGATGATGGGGATCTGCCGGTTGCCCGCCGCGGCGCTGCTCGATGCGCCCACCCGCAACCCCGACATTGACCGGCTCGCTCAGGACATCCGCACCAGGCAGACCAAGACGCTGGCGTCGGGCATCGACCAGATCATGGCCGAGCTCAAGGAGTCGGTCGAGGCACCGCCGAGCGGGATCGACGGCCACGGCCATGCCATTGTCATTCTGGTCGAACACATGCGCGCGCCCGACCGTGCCGAGCCCGGCGCCGAATGGATTGCCGACGCGCAGGACCACCGGGCGGCGCTGCGCGCGACCGAAACGGCGGTGATCCTGTCGAACTACCTGCATCTCCTCGGCTTCCGGGCCAAGGCCCACACCGCGACCGCGTCGGACGTGGATCTGAACCGGCTGGCGGTGGCGGCGGGGCTGGCCACCGTCGAGGACGGCAGGCTTACGGCGCCCTATGTCGGGACCGGCTTCGGCCTCGCCGCCGTCACCACCGAGATGGAGATGGCGACCGACCGCGCACTTGCGCCGCTTACAAAGCAGCGCCCCGGGCTCGCCTGGACCTTTGGCAAGGGCACATCGAAATCCGCGCTCAACCGCGATCCCTACAAGACCCGGCGCTATGTCGACGGCGCGCATCCGTTCGAGACGCTGAAACGGGTCGACACGCCCACCACCTTCATCGACGAGGCCCGCGTCGCCCGGGTGCCGAAGCGGACCGACATGTTTGCGCGGGCACAGTTCGGCGATCTGGGCAAGAAGCAGCAGCAGGCGGCGACCGGCGGCTGGTATGCCCGAAAGAGCGCGCACAGCTTTGCCCAGCGGCGGGTGCTCGGCGCCTTCGTGCTGTTGCAGGACGGCGCGCCGGCCGACGGGTCGAGGCCGACCGAGGCCTGGCGCAATGCCCAGAACGTCAAGGCCGCGAGCTACTTTCTCGGCATCGACGCTGTCGGGATCTCGCGCTGCCCGGACTGGAGCTGGTACAGCCACGACGCCACCGGCGCCGAGCTGATCCCGCCGCATGACCAGGCGATCAGCATGATCGTCGACCAGGGTTACGAGACCATGGAAGGCGCGAGCGGCGACGACTGGATCGCCGTCGCCCAGTCGATGCGGGCGTACTTGCGCTTCTCGCTGCTCGGCGGGGTCATCGCCAAGCAGATCCGCAACCTGGGCTATTCGGCCAAGGCGCATACGGTGATGGACGGCGAGGTGCTGCAACCGCCGCTCCTGTTGCTCTCCGGCCTCGGCGAGGTCAGCCGGATCGGCGAGGTGATCCTCAACCCGCTCCTGGGGCCGAGGCTCAAGTCGGGCGTGGTCACCACCGACATGCCGCTTGCCCATGACAAGCCGATCGATTTCGGCCTGCAGGCGTTTTGCGAGGCCTGCAACAAATGCGCCCGCGAATGCCCCTCCGGCGCGATCACCGCCGGGCCGA
>JAGRMP010000087.1 GCA_020441225.1 Maritimibacter sp.
CGGCTGAGCTTGATGACGTTCTTCGCCTTCTGGCGAAAGAGGCCGATGGTCTTGATATGCTCGGTCAGCCCCTCTTCGCCGAGGGCCAGCATCTTCTCGGGCGTGTCCGCCACCGCGAACAGCCCGCGCGTCGCCTTGTTCACGCCCGCGTCGGTCGCCTGCGCCGACAGCGCCACGGCGACGACGAGCGTATAGGCGTTGACGTGCTCCAGCTCGCCCTTCGGCTCCGGTTCGCTCTCGTGAAACCGGCGGAACACCTCGCGGATGTCATGATAATTCATCTGCTTGACCATGCTGCCCGGTATCGGGCGTTTCGCCCGCGCATGCAAGGGACGGGTGGCGCGGTGGTCGCCGTGCGGCCCTTTGTCACTTGGAGAGGCGATGGGGGCGGGCGGGAACGCGGTTTCGAAACCGCGTCCAAAGGGTCTTCACAAGACCCTTGCCCAAGGCGTTTCGAAACGCCTTCCCCCGCGCTAGCCTCCCGCGGCCACCTCGACACAGAGCACGGTGGGCAGATGCCGGGCGATCTCGGTCCAGCTCTCGCCCGCGTCGCGGCTGGCAAAGACCGAGCCGGAATTCGTCCCGAAATAGACCCCGGCGGGATCGGCGGTATCGGTGCTCATCGCCTGCCGGAGCACGGTGAAGAAGCAATCCTTCTGCGGCAGCCCGTCCTGCTTCTTTTCCCAGCTGTCGCCGCCGTCGGACGAGCTCCAGACCGCGGCCGAGGCGCCGGGGGGAAACCGCCCCTCCATGTCGCCGTTGAGCGGCAGGGTCCAGATCCGCCCCGGGTCGTGCGGGTGGACCGCGATCGGGAAGCCGAAGCTCGAGGGCAGGCCGCGGGTGATCTCGTCCCAGCTCCGCCCGCCGTCGCGCGAGCGCCAGACGCCGCGGTGGTTCTGCTGGTAGAGCAGATCCGCATCGCCCGGCGCGCGCACCATGTTGTGCACGCAATGGCCGACCTCGTCGCCCTCGTCGTGCACCGTGCCGTCGGCATGGACATGGGCGCCTGCGGCGGCGGCATTGGAGCGTCGGTTGCGCCGCTCCCAGCTCGCCCCGCCGTCCTCGCTGGCAAAGACCCCGGCAGCGGAGATGCCGAGCCAGAGCTTGGCGGGGTCGCCCGGGTCGGGCACGATCGTGTGCAGCGTGAGGCCCGCCGCACCCGGGTTCCAACTCTTGCGTCCGGGAAACTCGGCGAGTGCGGCGTTCATCTCGAAACTCTCGCCGCCATCGCGGCTTTCGAAGAGCTGCGCGGGCTTGGTGCCGACCCGCAGCACGCCATGGGCATGGTTCAGCGACCAGACCGCGCCCACTTCGCCCGAAAAGGGCGCCGGATCGCCCGGCGCGCCGCCGATCATCTCGGCAAAGCCCGGGTCGGCCCGCGCCCAATCGTCCATCTCGCCGTCCGAAAGCTTGGTGAGCGCCCAGCTTTCTCCGCCGTCCACCGAGCGCCACACGCCCGCGCCGAACCAGTCGTTGCCGCCCGCGGCCCAGAGCGCGCCACCCGCGCCGACCGCGTGGTTGATCGGCCAGCCGCCGCAAGCGGGGCCGCTGACCTGCCAGTCCAGCCGATCCGTGGAGGTGAGGCGAAACAGCCCCTTGGTGGTGCCGACCAGCAGCGTGACCGCGTCGCCCATGCCTTCCGCTCCCTTCCCCGATTCCGGGCGCCATTGCCCTCTCGGCAAGTCTACCATGCCGCCGTTGTTCACGCTAACACGAGATCGTCGAAAGAAAGGATTCGCCCATGTCCGCGTCCCCTTGGTGGCAAAGCGCCGTCGCCTACCAGATCTACCCGCGCTCGTTTTGCGATTCGAACGGCGACGGGGTCGGCGATATCCCCGGTATCCTGTCGAAGCTCGACCATCTGGCCGATCTCGGGATCGGCTTCATCTGGCTGTCGCCGGTCTATGCGAGCCCGATGGCCGACAACGGCTATGACATCTCCGACTACGACGCCATCGCGCCCGTCTTCGGCACGATGGACGACATGGAGCGGCTCATCGCCGAGGCGAAGGCGCGCGGGATCGGTATCGTCATGGACCTGGTGGTCAACCACAGCTCCGACGAGCACGCCTGGTTCAAATCCGCGCGCTCCTCGCTGATGGACCCGAAACGCGACTGGTACATCTGGCGCGATCCCGACAGCGACGGCGGCCCGCCCGACGACCAGCAGAGCTTTTTCGGCGGCCCGGCCTGGACCCTCGATCCGCTCACCGGCCAGTATTACTACCACCTGTTCGACCCGAAACAGCCCGACCTCAACTGGGAAAACCCGGACATGCGCGCGGCGATCTGGGCGATGATGAACCGCTGGCTCGACCGCGGAATCGCCGGCTTCCGGATGGATGTGATCGACCTCATCGGCAAGGAGGTCGATGCTGGGATCACTGCCGACGGGCCCAGGCTGCACGCTTATCTCCAGGAGATGCACCGCGAGACGCTGGGGGCCCGCGACGTGGTGACCGTGGGCGAGGCCTGGTCGGCCAATCTCGACAACGCGCTCCTCTATACCGGGCGTGACCGGGGCGAGCTGTCGATGGTGTTCCAGTTTTCCCATGTGACACAGGGTTGGGACCCGGAGTTCGGCAAGTGGCGGGTCCGGCCCCGCGATCTCGTCGGGCTGAAGCGGGTGTTCAATGCCTGGCAGATGGCGCTCGAAGACGACGGCTGGAACAGCCTGTTCTGGTCGAACCACGATCTGCCGCGGGCGGTCTCGAAATACGGCGACGAGTCCCCTCGGTGGCGGGTGCGCTCGGCCAAGGCGCTCGCCACCGTGCTGCACCTGATGAAGGGCACGCCCTATGTCTACCAGGGCGAAGAGATCGGCATGACCAACACCGCATTTGCGCGGGTGGAAGACTTCGACGATGTCGAGATCCGCAACAATTTCCCGGGGGTGACCGCGCGCGGGCTGTCGCCGGAGGATTTCCTCGAAGGCGCCAATGCCAATGGCCGCGACAACGCCCGCACGCCGATGCAATGGACGGCCGGTCCGGGCGCCGGCTTTACCACCGGCACGCCCTGGCTGCCCCTGAACCCCAATGCCGAGACGATCAACGCCGCCGCCGACCGGGCCGACCCGGAGGGCGTGTTCCAGCACTACAAGTCTCTGATCGCATTGAGAAACAGACTGGACATCATCACCCATGGCCGGTTCGTGCCGCTGCTGGAAGACCACCCCGACGTCTGGGCCTATGCCCGGGAGCGCGACGGGAAACGGCTGACCATGGTCGCGAACCTCACGAGCGCGCCGGTCCACGTCGAACTGCCGCCCGAAGCGACGGTGTCGGGCACCTGGCTGACGACCACGGCAGAGCCCCGTGACACACTCGCGGGCGGGGTCGACCTCGCCC
>JAGRMP010000626.1 GCA_020441225.1 Maritimibacter sp.
CCGGTCTTGGTGATGCGGCGGCGCTTGTGCCCACCGGAGACGCCGTGATCCTTCACCACACGGTTCGGCCGCATGGTGCGGAATTTCCACAAGGTGAACGTCTGGCCCGGCGTCTTGACCCGCGTATGGCCGAACAGAATGGGGCGTCCGTCGCGGATCAGGATCGCCACGGCAACCACGATTATCAGGGGAAGAAGCAGCAAAGCGAGCGTTACGGCGAGAAAAAGGTCGGCGATGCGTTTGGCCGGAGTCATCCCGCCACCCCCTGGATTTCCAGGGTGCGCAATGCCCGCGACCAGGCGTTATTGCATTCGGGTCGCACTCGGAAAAATAGCTCCGTTGCTCTCGGCCTCGGCCCGTATCTCCGATTGAAGCCAGCGTGTAAATAGGTCACACAGAACCGCACCAGAATCCGGGGGGATGATTTGGTTTTGCGCAGGATACTGCTGGTTTTGGCTTTGGTCGAGGGACTGACCGCATGCGGCTTTCCCGCGGGCGCTCCGATTCAGTCAGAGATACTTGCCGAGGCCGAAGCCGAGAACCCCACTTTCGATGTTGTCGAGGTCTCCCGGGCCAATCTGCCGAAAATTGCGGACTGGCCGGCGACGGGATGGGCGGGGCAGTATCGCTGGCTGACGGCAGGTGGCGGCGGGCCGACCAACCTGATCCGCGCGGGCGACGAGGTCGACCTGGTGATCTGGGACAGCCAGGAAAATTCGCTCCTGACGGCACCCAACTCCAGGGTAACCGAAATGCCCGGCATGCTGGTCTCGCCCGGCGGGACGATCTTCGTGCCCTATGTCGGCGCCGTGGTCATCAACGGGCTGACCCCGGATGCCGCACGCCAGGTGGTGCAGCGCGAGATCGAGCGTATTGCGCCCTCGGCGCAGGTCCAGCTCGGCTTGACCCCGGGCACAAGCAACAGTGCCGATCTGGTGCGCGGCGTCAACAGACCCGGCCCGGTGCCGCTTCCCTCGCGCAATTTCACGATCCTGAACCTGATCTCCGTTGGCGGCGGCATCAGCGAACAGCTTCACAATCCGCTGGTGCGGTTGATCCGGAACGGCAGGACCTATGAAATCCGTGCCGAGACCCTGCTGTCGAATGGTGCCCACAACATCGCCATGCGCGGTGGCGACAAGGTGATCATCGAGGAGGACTCGCGTTACTTCGTGGTCGCGGGGGCCACCGGCGACCGGATCGTCGATTTCGAGCGCGAACATGTCACCGCAATGGAAGCCCTGTCGATGGCGGGCGGGCTGTCCGAGAGCCGGGCCGATCCCGGCGGCATCCTGATCCTGCGCGACTATCCCGCCACAGCCGTGCGGCGCGACGGCGTCGGCGGCCCGACCCTGCCGCAGGTGGTGTTTACCGTCGATCTGACCTCTGCCGACGGGCTCTTCGCCGCGCGGTCCTTCGAGATCATGCCGGGCGATCTCGTGATGGTCACCGAATCGCCGATGGTCTCGATCGGCCAGGTCGTGGGCTATCTCTCCGAGGGTGTCCTCGCCGTGAACCGCCTCCGCTAGAGCGCGCGACAGCTTACACGGTCCACAGGGAACACGCGCCACAGCGCGGCCGCCCGCTGGGCAGGGCCTTGCGACTGGCGGTGCTCTCCGTCAAGCTCGGCCCGACACCACTCCGCAGGAGAGAGACATGCGATATGTGCACACGATGATCCGGGTCACCGACCTGGAGGAAAGCCTGGATTTCTGGGTGAACAAGGTCGGGATGGTCGAGACCCACCGTTCCGAAAACGCGCAGGGCAAGTTCACGCTCGTGTTCCTCGCCGCGCCCAAGGACGAAGCGCGCGCCCGGGAAGAGCGCGCGCCCGAGCTGGAACTCACCTACAACTGGGGCTCGGACGAGGTCTACGAGACCGGCCGGAGCTGGGGCCACCTGGCCTACAAGGTCGACGACATCTATGCTTTCTGCCAGAAGCTCATGGATGC
>JAGRMP010000088.1 GCA_020441225.1 Maritimibacter sp.
TCGCCGTCAGCCATGGATCACTTCTCCAGTTCTGCCGCCCAGGGGGCGAGGTGGCGCACTTCGCGCGGGTTGTCGACCATGTTGCGGGAGGGCGAGAAGAACACACCCGGCGCATGCAGGAGCTTCGAGATCGGGAAGATGATCATCAGGGTAATCACCAGGCCGAGATGCAGGAACACCAGCGGGCTCGCGGGCAGCGTGTTGATCTGGAAGGTCCAGAGCCCGGACATGAAAGCCTTGACCATGACGATGTCGGGCTTGGCGACGAATGTCATCGACAGGCCGGAGAGGCCGATGGCGATGAGCAGCGCCAGAATGAGGTGGTCCGAGGGCGACGAGATGTAGCGCACGCGGTCGACCAGGAAGCGCCGGGCCCAGAGGCCGCCGAGGCCGATCACCATGGCAAAGCCCGCATATTTGCCGAAGGGCTGGAGAAAGTTGAGCAGCCAGGGCGTGTCGCCGGGGATCGTGTAGCGCAGGTGCCGGATGATGACGAGCCAGAGCGCCATGTGGAACATCCAGCCGAACAGCCAGATCCACTTGTTGGACTTGAACAGGCTCTCGAAGAACAGGACCTCGCGCAGGACCCGCCAGACCACGCCCGACCGGGTCACCGGGGCGGGGGTCGTGGGGATCACCAGCGGGGTCGGGGCGGTCGCGTACTTCCGAATGCGTGCGCCGACGCCCACGATCAAGAGGATCGTGGCCGCGTAGAACAGGATGGCGTAGACGATGGACAGCACGCAGAATCCTCCCGTTGGTTGCCCTGCTGTTGTTATTTTTCAGGGCATTAGCGGAAATCTTTGAGAAACGTCCCGGCGGCTCCTCCGTCCGCCGGGACGTTTTTGATATGGGTCAGACGCAGCCGGTCGGCTTGGGCAGGCCGGCGATCTTGCACGCCTGCTTGGCGGGGCCGTAGGGGAACAGCTCGTACATGTACTTGTTGTTGCCCTTTTCCGGACCCATCGACTTTTTCGCGGCCTTGATCAGCACGCGGACGGCCGGGGCGATCTGGTACTCGTCGTAGTACTCACGCAGGAAGTTCACCACTTCCCAGCGGTCGTCGTCCATCTCCAGGTCTTCTTCCTTGGCGATGATTTCGGCGAGCTCTTTCGACCAATCGGAAAGATTGGTGATGTAGCCCTCTTCGTCGCATTCCACGGTCTGACCGTTCACTTCGTATGCCATTTTCGCTTTCCTTCTTTCGTCTTGCGTTAGAGCCAGGATTGCGTCCGGTCGTGCTTGGCGACCAGCTCGACAAACCCGGTGTAGTCGACGCCCTCGACACCGTCGATGAGGCGTTTGGTATCGATCCCGCGCGCAGCGGCATCGGGCGCCAATACGTAGAGCGAAACGGACTTGCCGAATTCTGTGACGATCTCGGTCATCTGGGTCCCGCTCAGCCCGCCATAGACGCCATCTTCGATCAGGAGGATGGCATCGCCGGCCTTGGCGTGGTTCAGGCAGCTCAGAAGCGCCTGGGTGGCGAAGGGCGATTTGTTCACTGTGTGAAGCGTAGACATGTCTCCCCCCTCCCTCAGAAGCTCAGCACGACATCGCTGTCGGCCATGATGTCGGCGATCTCGGCGCGGCTCTTGACGTGGACAGCCGGTTTCTCCGCCCAATCGTCGTCTTCGTCCTCGTAGACGACCTCGATCAGGTCGTCTTCGCTGAGACCGCGCTCCTCGAGGCTTTCGCGCTCGACGAAGAGCTTCTGGACGTCGTAGTCGCCCAGCGCGCGGAAGGTCGGCGAGAAGTTCTTCACGCCGATCCCATCGGTGTTCTGGCCCTTGGTGAGCTGGAACACGCCATCGTCGACGAAGACCAGCGTCACGTCCTGTTCGAAAGCCGCGCCGATCAGCACGACTTCGAGGCTCTCAAGCGCGTAGATCGTGCCGTAGGGCGCCTTGCGGTTCACATAGAGGAACTTTTTCACGTCGGACATTTCGTTCCCCCCTCAGTCGCCGAAGGTCACCAGACGGTCGGTCTGGATCCCCATTTCGATGAGCTGCCCGAGGCCGGAAATCCGGAAGCCCTCGGCGATGTTGTTCGCGTCCTTGCCGTTGCGCTTGGCTTCGCCCTCGTCGAGCAGGCCGCGCCGCTGGGCGGCGGCGACGCAGACGACGAGGTCGACCCCGTGCTCCTTGGCGAGCGACGTCCAGTTCCGCTGGATGTTGCGCTCGTCTTGGGGCGGCAGGCTGAGCCGCGTGGCGACGTTCACACCGTCATGGTAGAAGAACACCCGCGGGACTTCGTGGCCGGCCGCGATTGCAGCCGTCACGAATTTGTAGGCCGAATCCGCAGCTTCGTGCGTGTACGGCCCCTCGGAAATCAGGACTCCGATTTTCACTTCGCTTTCCTTAGTCTTTTCGAGCCGGTGTGGCGTGCATCAGAAGTGCACGTGGGCCGACATGTTCATGGTCTTGCGCGCACCGGTCCAGGTATCGAGGTGGTGTTTGGTGAACGCGAGCCCAGTCTTTTCGAAAAAGCGGTTCCAGCCAATGCGGTCGATCCACTCACCCACCCGTTCCCAGTGCTTGGCGTCAGCCTTGTAGGTCTGGACGATCTTGCGCACGATCTCGGCCACTTCCGGCCAATGCGGCGGGTTGTTGGGCAGGTTGGCGACGGCGAGCTTGTGGAACGTCGGCTTGGAGCGCGCGTTCGAGTGCTTGCCGCCCACCCAGATCGCGATCCGGGTCTCGTCCTTGCCGTTGATCTGCATCGGCGGGCAGGGCGGGTAGCAGGCGCCGCACGCGACGCATTTCTTCTCGTCGACTTCCAGCGAGGGCTTGCCGTTGACCATCGCGGGACGGATGGCGGCCACGGGGCAACGCGCCACGACCGCCGGGCGTTCGCAGACGTTGGCCACGAGGTCGTGGTTGATCCGCGGCGGCTTGGTGTACTGCACGTTCACGGCGATGTCGCCCTGGCCGCCGCAGTTGATCTGGCAGCACGAGGTGGTGACACGCACCCGGTTCGGCATCTTCTCCTGCACGAACTCGTTGTAGAGCACGTCCATGAGCGATTTCACCACGCCCGAGGCGTCGGTGCCGGGGATGTCGCAATGCAACCAGCCCTGGGTGTGCGAGATCATCGACACCGAGGCGCCGGTGCCGCCCACCGGGAAGCCTTCGCTTTCCAGCTTTTCGATCAGCGGCGCGACGCGGCTCTCGTCGGTCACCATGTACTCGATGTTCGAGCGGGTGGTGAAGCGGACGAAACCGTCGGCAAATTCATCGCCGATGTCGGCGAGTTTGCGGATGGTGAAGACATCCATCTGGCGCTGGGTGCCGGCGCGTACGGTCCAGACCTCGTCGCCCGACTTGGAGACGTGGTGCAGAACGCCGGGGCGCGGGCGATCATGCCAGTCCCAGTTGCCGTAGTTGGCCTTCAGGGTCGGGTGCATGTACGGAAACGGATCCGGGACACCAACCTCATCGGGCATGCGGGGCTTTTCAGCTTGCTGATTCATGCTTTTCCTCCCAAGCCGCGCCGCCCGGAGGCGGACGCGGGTCATATATGACTGGATTGTGCGCGCCGATTACTCGGCGCTGATCTGAGCTTCCGCAGCCTTGCGGTCGAACCACTTGGCAGCTTCTTCGTCGAAGTCGTCGGTCCGGACGTAGGACGAAGTCCGCGGATGGTTGACCATGTTCGGATCCGGTTCGATGCCGACGGCCTCGATGAAGGCCGGCAGGCCGATCCGGTCGATGGTCTCGCCGACGCGTTCGTGCTCGAGGGCGTTGTCGGCGAAGAATTCGATCACGGTCTCGCCGAACTCTTCGAGCTTCTCGAAGTCTTCATCCGACTCGAGCTTCATGAACGGGACGATCATCGTGCCCATCAGGTCGCCGACCTTGAGCGAGCGCTTGCCGCCGATGAGGATCGACACACCCTTGTCGTCACCGGGCGAGAGCGCCTTGGTCATGACGTTGATGCAGTGCATGCAGCGCACGCAGGACTGGTTGTCGATCTCGAGCGTGTCGTCGTCGTTGAGCGAAATGGCGCGGGTCGGGCACATCGAAACGACGGTGTCGATCGTGTATTTGCGGCCGACCTTGGCGACGTGTTCCTTGACCTTCTCCTGGTCGATCTTGATGCTGTCGCGCCAGGTACCGATCACCGCGAAGTCAGCGCGGTGGATGGCGTTCACGCAGTCGTTGGCGCAGCCCGAGAACTTGAACTTGAACTTGTAGGGCAGCGACGGGCGGTGCATCTCGTCGAGGAAGGCGTTGATCATCGTGCGGTGGGCACGGACCTAGACGTAGCAGGACTACTCGCAGCGGGCATGGCCGACGCAGGACATCGCGGTCCTGAGCGCCGGGCCGGCACCGCCGAGGTCGAAGCCGAGCTCGTTC
>JAGRMP010000627.1 GCA_020441225.1 Maritimibacter sp.
GGTAGCGCAGCCCCAGCGTGATCCCCCGCGCGACGAAGGAGATGAGCAGCGCCGCCCAGAGCCCGTGGTTGCCCAGGAGCGGCAACAGCGCGAGCAGCGCCGCGAGGTAGATCAGCGCCGACAGGATCATCATGTTGCGCATGTCCCGCGTCGCCGTCGCGCCGATGAAGATCCCGTCCAGCATCCAGGCCGCCCAGCCCAGCACCGGGGCCGCGACCATCCAGCCGAGGTAGCCGCGCGCCGCCGCCCGCACGTCTTCGGCGGTGGTCATCACGTCGATGATCCAGCCGCCGAACAGCAGAAAGGCCAGCGCCAGCACGAACACCGTCGCCAGGCCCCAGAGGCTGGTCATTACCGCCGCCTGCCTGAGCCGCCCCCGGTCGCGCGCGCCCAGCGCCTGGCCCACGAGGCTTTCCGCCCCGAAGGCGAAACCGTCCATCGCATAGGCGGTGATCATCAGGAATTGCAGCAGCACCTGGTTTGCCGCCAGCGCCACCTCGCCGTAGCGCGCGCCCACGAACATGAAGCTCACGAAGATCGCCTGCAGCAGGGCCGAGCGGATCATGATGTCGGTGTTCACCTTCAGCATCCGCCCCAGCGTGGCACGGTGAAAGACATGGGCCCAGTCGCGCCAGGCGGGGGTCCGGAAGGCCGAGCGGCAGAACCACAGCCCCAGCCCGAGCCCGGTCCATTCGGCGAGCGCCGTGGCGACCGCGACCCCCTCGACCCCCCAGTCGAATCCCAGCACGAACAGAAGATCGAGCCCGATATTGAGCGCGTTCATCGTGAACTGGACGGCGAAGAGTTCGCGCGTGCGCTCGAGCGCGATGAGCCAGCCGAGAACGCCGTACAGCGCAATAGCCGCGGGGGCCGACAGCACCCGGATCGCCATGTAGCTGCGGGCCAGCGCCTCGACCTCCGGCGTCGCAGGCGAGATCCGGAACGCCCCCCAGAACAGCGGCCATTGCAGCGCGATGAAACCCAGCCCGGCCACGACCCCGACCAGCAAGGCCCGGATGAGCAGCGCCGCCACTTCGCGCCGGTCGCCCGCACCATGGGCCTGCGCCGTCATCCCCGCCGTCCCCATCCTGAGAAAGCCGAAGATCCAGTAGACCGCCGACAGGGTGATCGCGCCGATCCCGACCGCGCCGATCGGCGCCGCTTCGCCCAGTTGCCCGACCACGCCGGTGTCGACCGCGCCCAGGATCGGTACGGTGGCATTCGCGAGCACCACCGGCACCGCAATTTTCAGCACCCGCGCATGAGTGATCGGGCGCACCGCCCCGGTCTCGGGGGGCACGACGGTCATCGCCGTCCCCGGGCCGGTCGAAATCCGGAAATCCGGATTTCCGGATATGGCCAGACGCCGGACCGGGCCCCGCGCCGCACCTTCAGCGCTCCCGGTCCGGCATCAGGAAATGCCCGGTCGCGGCCGCAAAGAGGCGCACGCGGTTGTCCTGCCAGGCCTCGACCTGCACGCTCGCATAGCGCCGTCCCGACCGCACCACCCGGGCGCGGGCATAGGCGTCGCGCGGCAGGCCGGGGCGCAGGTAATCGACGGTGATGTCGATGGTCTTCGGCAGCCGCGGCATCGTCTCGGGCGTGAGCGCGGCGGCGTCGAGCCGCCCGTTCTCGATCTCGTCCCAGAGCATCGACCAGGCCAGTTCGATCATCGCCGTCGCTTCGAGAAAGGCCGCCGTCACCCCACCGTGGATCGCCGGCAGCGTCGGGTTCCCGATCACCTTCTCGGAAAACGGCAAGGTCGCGGTCAGCTCGTCGCCCTTGCGTTCGAAATCGATCCCGAGCCAGGTGGCATAGGGCACCTGCGCCATCAGCTTCGCCAGCGCCGTATCGCGCCGTTCCTTGACCACCTGCACGGGTTCGGGACGTTTCACGACAGCGCCTCCGTGCTGGTGCGCCGGGTCTCGCCGGACCCCGCGGTGAACGCCCCGGCGGCACTCGCCACCGGCCGCTCCCGGTCGTCGTCGAAGGCTTCCGCCCGCACGAAGGCCACGGTCCGGGTCACGTGGTAGCAGGTGGCGCGGGCGACGATCCGCTGGCCGGGGGTCGCGGGCCGCATGTAATCGATCCTGAGATCGAGCGTCGCGGTCATGTCCGGGGTCGCCCTGTGACTGATCACCGCCGCGCCGCAGCAGGTGTCCATCAGCGCCGAGACCGCCCCGCCATGGATTACCCCGGTGCGTGCGTCGCCGACGAATCGCGGGTCATAGGGCATCGAGATCGTCGCCACCCCTTCGCCGATCTCCTCGAGCGACATCCCGAGCGCCCGGGAATGCGGGATAGCGGCGATGAACGTTCGTGCAATCGCCAGTTTCGGATCTTCGTTCAGGGCCACCTGTCACCTCCGGTTCGCCCCCCGTTCTTCGCGCCCGCGGCCGGCCGGAGCAAGGGGAATATGCCAAACCCTCCGGGCGGGTCCGGCGCGAACCGGGGTCGGCGCCAGGGAGCGCAGGGCACTCCGGAGCCAACAGTGTTTCCACAGCAGACCGCATGCGGTACTTTGCCAATGTCCCAAAAGCCACGGATGCCGATGTCCATCACCCGCCTCAGCTTCAAGGAAATGTGCGCCAGGTTCGACGTGACGCTGCGCACGCTGCGGTATTACGAATATATCGAGCTCCTGTCGCCGGAACGCGAAGGCCGATCGCGCTTCTACGGCCCGCGCGAAGTGGCCCGCATGACCCTCATCATGCGCGGCCGTCGCTTCGGCTTTTCGCTCGAGGAAGTCCGCCAGTGGCTGCTGATCTACGACGATGAAGGCAGCGAAGCGCAAATGCGGGTGCTGCTCGAGACCTCCGACGCGCAGATCGCCAAGCTTAACGCGCAGATCGACGAGCTCGTCGACGCCCGCGACGAACTGACCCGGCTGCGCGACGACGTGGCCAAGAGCCTCGGCTGAGCCGCGGGTGCGGGGGCCGGCGCGGCTGCGCTTTGCCATTGGGCCTTCGGCGCATCCCCGCCTTTCGGACAGGGTCGCCGCCGCAACGTTGACGTTGACGTCAACCCGTGCTTCAAACCGGAAAAAAGGGAGGTGCCGGCGCGACGTAAAGAGGGCCCGACTGGACATGACCGAGACATTCAACACCATCAGAGAGATGTGCGACACCTTCGGGGTGACCGCACGCACGCTGCGTTTCTACGAGGCCAAGGAACTGCTCTCGCCTGTGCGCGAAGGACAGAAACGGCTCTACACCCGGCGCGACCGTGCCCGGCTGAAGCTGATCCTGCGCGGCAAGCGCTTCGGCTTCCCGCTCGAGGAAATCCGCCAGCTCCTCGATCTCTACGATGTCGGCGACCAACAGAAGACCCAGTATCATGAGACGATGCAGCGTGCCCGCGTCCACCTCGAGAACCTGCGCACGCAGCGCGCCGAGCTTGACGAGGCCATCCGGGATCTCACCGAGCAGATCAACTGGGGCGC
>JAGRMP010000628.1 GCA_020441225.1 Maritimibacter sp.
GACCACCTACAACGCCTGCTCGACCGTGCGCTGGAACGAGGGGACAAGCTTCCCGATCCAGTCGGGCCACGGCTGTATCGGCTGCTCGGAAGACGGGTTCTGGGACCAGGGCACCTTCTACAACCGGGTGACGGACCTCACCCAGTTCGGCGTCGAGGCCAATGCCGACAAGGTCGGGCTGGCCGCCGCCGGGGTCGTCGGCGGGGCCGTGGCGATCCATGCCGCCGTCTCCGCGCTCAAGGCCGCGCAGAAGAAAACTCAATCCAACAAAGAGGAGGCGTAACCCATGGCCGCTACTCCCAACGGTTTCGACCTCGACACTTCCGGGCGGCGCATCGTCGTCGACCCGGTGACCCGGATCGAGGGTCACATGCGCTGCGAAGTCAACGTCGACGACGAGGGCATCATCCGCAATGCCGTCTCGACCGGCACGATGTGGCGCGGGCTCGAAGTGATCCTGAAGGGCCGCGATCCGCGCGACGCCTGGGCTTTCACCGAGCGCATCTGCGGCGTCTGCACCGGCACGCATGCGCTCACCTCCGTGCGCGCGGTCGAGGACGCGCTGGGGATCACCATCCCCGACAACGCCAACTCGATCCGCAACATCATGCAGCTCAACCTGCAGATCCACGACCACATCGTGCATTTCTACCACCTGCATGCGCTCGACTGGGTGAACCCGGTGAATGCGCTCAAGGCGGACCCCAAGGCGACGAGCGAGCTGCAGCAGGCGGTCTCGCCCAGCCATCCGCTGTCGTCGCCCGGCTACTTCCGCGACGTGCAGAACCGGCTCAAGAAGTTCGTGGAATCGGGCCAACTCGGGCTCTTCAAGAACGGCTACTGGGACAACCCGGCGTACCTGCTGCCGCCCGAAGCCGACCTGATGGCGACGACGCATTACCTCGAAGCGCTCGATCTGCAGAAGGAAATCGTCAAGATCCACACCATCTTCGGCGGCAAGAACCCGCATCCCAACTGGCTGGTGGGCGGCGTGCCGTGCCCGATCAACGTGCATTCCGTGGGCGCGGTGGGCGCGATCAACATGGAACGCCTCAACATGGTGTCCTCGATCATCGACAAGTGCATCGAGTTCAACAAGAACGTCTATTTGCCGGACGTGGTCGCCATCGGCGGGTTCTACAAGAACTGGCTCTACGGCGGCGGGCTGTCGGGCAAATCGGTGCTCGCCTATGGCGACATCCCCGAGAATGCCAACGATTTCAGCGCCGAACAGATGCATCTGCCGCGCGGCGCGATCATCGACGGCAATCTCGAAGAGGTCCATGACGTCGATCCGCGCGACCCCGAGCAGGTGCAGGAATTTGTCGATCACTCCTGGTACGATTACGGCGAGCCGGGGCGCGGCCTGCACCCCTGGGACGGGGTGACCGAGCCGAAATACGAGCTCGGCCCCAACGCCAAGGGCACGCGGACCAATATCGAGGAGCTGGACGAGGCAGCAAAATATTCCTGGATCAAGGCGCCGCGCTGGAAGGGGCACGCGATGGAGGTGGGTCCGCTCGCCCGCTACGTCGTCGGCTATGCCAAGGGCCACGAGGAGATCAAGGGCCAGGTCGAGGGGCTCTTGCGCACCATGGACCTGCCGGTCTCGGCGCTGTTCTCGACGCTTGGGCGCACCGCCGCGCGGGCGCTGGAGAGCGAGTATTGCGGCCGGCTGCAGAAGCACTTCTTCGACAAGCTCGTGACCAACATCAAGAACGGCGACGAGAGCACCGCCAATGTCGAGAAGTGGGACCCGTCGTCCTGGCCCGCCGAGGCCAGGGGCGTGGGCATGACCGAGGCGCCGCGGGGCGCGTTGGGCCACTGGATCAAGATCAAGGATGGGCGCATCGAGAACTACCAATGCGTCGTGCCCACGACCTGGAACGGCTCGCCCCGTGACACCGCCGGCAATATCGGCGCCTTCGAGGCGAGTCTGATGAACACCAAGATGGAGCGGCCCGACGAGCCGGTCGAGATCCTGCGCACCCTGCACAGTTTCGATCCGTGCCTTGCCTGTTCGACCCATGTGATGTCGCCGGACGGCGAGGAACTGACCCGGGTCAAGGTCCGCTGAGGGAGGAGGAACCTTATGAAAACGCTTATGAAACAAATCGTCGCTGTCGCGCTGGTCGCCCCCGGCGCCGCGCTCGCCCATCCCGGGCACCCGGAGCTTGCCGGGCCTGCCGGACACGACCTTGCACATGGGGTCATGGCGCTTGGCATCGCCGCGGTCGCGGTGGCAGGGCTCGTGCTCCTGCGCCGCCTCGACGCCCGCCGCCAGGAGGAATGAGCGATGAGCGACGAAACCATCCACGTCCCCAACCCGGGCGCGCGCGAACCGTTCGAGGCCGCGCGGCTGACGGGCGACGCGACGGCGGAAGACCTCGAAAGCATCCGCCGACGCACCTCGGTCTATGTCTACGAAGCCCCGGTGCGGCTGTGGCACTGGACCAATGCGCTGATGATCACGATCCTGGTCGTCACCGGCTACCTGATCGGCAAGCCGCTCCCCTCGATGCAGATCGGCGAGGCGGCGCACCAGTTCGTCTTCGGCTATATCCGGTTCGCCCATTTCGCCGCGGCCATGGTGCTGACGGTCGGGTTTTTCGGGCGGATCTACTGGGCGTTCTTCGGCAACCACCACGCCCGGCAGCTGTTCTACGTGCCGATCCTGCGCAAGCGCTACTGGTCGGAGCTATTCTTCGAGCTGCGCTGGTATCTGTTTCTCGAGCGTGAGCCGAAGAAATACGTGGGCCACAACCCGCTCGCGCAACTGGCGATGTTCTTCTTCATGACGCTCGGGCTCAGCTTCATGATGGTGACCGGCTGGGCGCTCTACGCAGAGGGCGCGGGGCAGGGGTCGTTGCCCGACACGGTGATGGGCTGGGTGCTGGGGCTTGTGCACAACAGCCTGATCCTGCACCAGATCCACCGGCTGGGGATGTGGGCGATTGTCGTGTTCGTCATCATCCACATCTACGCGGCGATCCGCGAAGACATCCTGTCGCGCCAGTCGATGGTCTCGACGATGATCTCGGGTCACCGGACCTTCAAGGACGACCGCGCCGAGTAACCTCCCGCTCGGCAGGGAACCAGGGGGCGGGCGCTGCGGTGCCCGCCCTTTTGGTATCTTGATTTCCGAAGTTCCGGTAATATGGATAGTAACTTTTCACCAGAAGATCCTCCGAGGCGGGGAATCCCGGGTTAAAACATTGGCTTGTATGGAGAAAATTTCTTCCGGCTCGGTGGTGAAATTTTCAGCTTCCGG
>JAGRMP010000089.1 GCA_020441225.1 Maritimibacter sp.
ACCGGCCGCGCGCTCAAGATCAATTCCGACGCGCGCTACCGCAACGAACGCGGCATCGACCCCGGCTTCAACGCCCCCGCCATCGAGCTGGCGACGCAGATGATCCTCGATCTCTGCGGCGGCGAACCGTCGGATGTGGTCACCGCCGGCGCGGTGCCGAACACCGACCGCGCCTACAAGCTCGACACCGACCGGGTGCAGTCGCTCGTCGGCATGGCGATCCCGGCCGAAGAGCAGCGCCGCACGCTTACCGCGCTGGGCTTCCGGCTCGAGGGCGACATGGCGCATGTGCCCTCCTGGCGGCCCGATGTGCAGGGCGAAGCCGATCTGGTCGAAGAGGTCGCCCGCGTCGCCTCGCTCACCAAACTCGTCGGCCAGCCGATGCCCCGCGCCACGGTCGGCGTGCCGAAAGCGGTGCTGACCCCGATCCAGAAGCGCGAGAACATGGCCCGGCGCACCGTGGCGGCGCTCGGCTACAACGAATGCGTCACCTATTCCTTCATCGACCAGGCCTCGGCGGCGCTGTTCTCCGGCGGCGACAATGCCACGATGCTGGAAAACCCGATCTCGTCCGAGATGTCGCACATGCGCCCCGATCTGCTGCCGGGCCTGCTCCAGGCCGCCGCCCGCAACCAGGCGCGCGGCTTCATGGATCTGGCGCTCTTCGAGGTCGGCCCGGCTTTCGACGGCGGCGAACCCGAGGAAAGCCACCTCCAGGTGGCGGGCCTGCTCGTCGGCAGCTCCGCCCCGCGCGATCCCTGGGGCTCGCGCCGCCCGGTCGATCTCTACGACGCCAAGGCCGATGCCGAGGCGGTGCTCGCCGCCATCGGTGCGCCCGCCAAGCAGATGATCCTGCGCGACGCGCCCGTCTGGTGGCACCCCGGCCGCTCCGGCCGCGTCGGGCTCGGCCCCAAGAACATCCTCGCCACCTTCGGCGAGATCCACCCCAAGGTGCTCGAAGCGATGGGCGTCAAGGGTCCGGCGGTGGCCTTCACGATCTGGCCCGAGCGGGTGCCCTTCCCGAAAGACACCCGGGCCACCCGCGCCGCCCTCACCGCCTCCGATCTGCAGGCCGTCGAGCGCGATTTCGCCTTCGTGGTCGATGCGGGCGTCGAGGCGCTGACGCTGGTCAACGCCGCCGCCGGCGCCGACAAGGCGCTGATCGCCGGCGTGCGGGTGTTCGACGAGTTCCACGGGGCCAAGGCCGAGGCGCAGATGGGCGCGGGCAAGAAGAGCCTCGCCATCAGCGTGCGCCTGCAGCCGACCGAAAAGACGCTGACCGACGCCGAGATCGAGGCGGTCGGCCAGAAGATCGTCGCCAAGGTCGAGAAAGCCACCGGCGGGGTGCTCCGGAGCTGATCCGGCGCCCCGGCGGCCGCGGCTGCGCGACCACGGGTCGGCTGGCCCCGACTCGCGATCCGTGACACGCTTGTCCCATGTTCCGTGACCGCACAGAGGCCGGCGCGCAACTGGCCGAGGCGCTCGCCGCCCGCGCCTTTCCCGATCCGGTGGTGCTCGCCCTGCCGCGCGGCGGGGTGCCCGTCGCTTTGCCCATCGCGAAACGTCTGGGCGCCCCCCTCGATCTGCTCCTCGTGCGCAAGATCGGCATGCCGGGCAATCCCGAGGTCGCCGCCGGCGCCCTGGTCGAGGACGGCGCCCCCGTGTTCAACCCCGAGATCCTCCGCGTTCACGGCCTGACCGCGCAGGATTTCGACGCCGACGTCGCCGCCAGGCGGCGCGAGATCGCCGCCCGCCGCGCCGCCTGGCTCGCCCGCCGCGCTCCCGTGCCGCTCCAGGGCCGCACCGCCA
>JAGRMP010000629.1 GCA_020441225.1 Maritimibacter sp.
AGTTGAACTGGATGTTCTGCCGCGTGGTGAAATGGCCGTAGCCCCGGTCCCATTTCTCCGAGATCCAGGCGAGCTGGCGCAGCTGGCCGGGCGTGAGGCTGCCATAGGGGATCGCGACCCGCAGCATGTAGGCGTGGAGCTGGAGATAGAGCCCGTTCATCAGCCGGAGCGGGCGAAACTCCTCCTCGGTCAGGCTGCCGTCGATCCGCCGCGCCACCTGGTCGCGAAACTGGGCGACACGCCGGCGCACGAAGGCCGCGTCGAAATCGGCATGATCATACATGGGCGCCGCGCTCCTGTTTGCCGTGGAAATAGTTGGACGGCCCGGTGGCCCGGAACCGTTCACGGAAATGCAACGGCGACGCGCCCGCCGCCGCCTTGGCGAGATAGGCGCCGACCACCCGGCCCTCGTCCGCCTGCGCCAGGGCAAGGCGGTGCGCGGCCTCGTCGGGATCAGCGATCAGCATCGCCCCGGCGAGTTCGGCGACCCAGGTGCCATCGGCCGCAAGAAAGACGACCTCGCCGGTGAGCAGATCGTTGGCGGTGACGAATTGTGCCGGTTCCGGGCGTGACATGTCTGTCTCCGTAGCATCGTTTCACCGCTAAATTGGGACGATGTTCTGCATTTCCGCAAGCGGTTCAGAAAAATAGAAACGACACGCCGCCACCTGCGGCCGTATCGGGACATTGTTCCGCCTTCAGGGCGATTTCCGAAACCGACGGACCGCGGCGCCCGGCGTCGCGGCCGAATCCCGCCGGACCGATCCGGCGCGCCGAGACCGTTCCGCCCCAACCGGCGTCGCGCTCTACCCGAGCTCTGCGCATCGCCGCAGCGGTTGCGTGGGCCCTCTCCGCAGAGCGGCCGGAAAACCCCTAACCGGTTGAGTTCGGTCGATTTTGACGAACGAAATCAATTGTTTCCAATTTGCGACTTCTTGATTTTACATAAACCATGTCTTGTAGCCCCGTGGGGGCCCTTCCCGGGCCGGTGTTCTATTCACTCAAAGGAGGGGTTGGTCATGTCTGTGATCTACACTGAGGGATTCGAGACGGACGGTAACGGCACGCGGTACACGACGTCCGTTCCGGATTTCAGCGACGGCTTTTACGACTTCTTCACCCGGACCGACGGGTCCTCCGTGGGCAGCGACTACGTCGTGTCCGGCACCTCCGGCGCCTACATGTTCGCGGCGCAGGATACCAACGGTGACGGGCAACCGACGACCCTGACCCTCCAGATCGACAATATCGACATCGCCGGCGTCACCGACCTCGGCTTTTCCGGCCTCTTCGCCGAAGACGACGACGGCGCCAACCAGGATTGGGACGCCGACGCTCTGGTCTATGTTGAAGCGCGGATCGACGACGGCGTCTGGGTCAAAATCCTGCAATTCGCGTCGCAGGGCGCGACCAACACCGAGCCGGGTCTCGACACCGATTTCGACGGCGTGGCCGACGGTCCGGCGCTCACCAGCGCGCTCACCGCGTTCAACGCCGCCATCGCCGGCACCGGTGCCGAGCTCGACCTGCGCATCACCATCGAGAACCTCGAATCCGGCGACGAAGACATCGCTTTCGACGATCTCACCGTCACCGGCACCCCGGGCGCGACCGAGATCGACGTGCTCAACGAGACCTTCGACGACGCCTCGAAGTTTACCGCCTCGACCGGCTTCTTCTCGGATACCGCCGTGAGTTCGGGCTTCGACTTCTTCGGCCTGACCGACGGCGCGGGTGACGACGATTTCGGCAGCGACCCGGCGCCGGTCGGCATCAAGGCCTACACCGGCACCGACGGTCGTTTCCTCACCGGCATGGATCTCGACGGCGAAGGTGCGGGCCTGCCGATCACGGTCACCTGGTCCGGGCTCGATATCTCCGGCCTCAGCGACCTCAGGTTCGAGGGCGATTTCGCCGAGTTTCTCGACGGCAGCGGGAACATCGACAGTGCCGACTTCATCCGGCTCTCCGCGAGCATCGATGGCGCCCCGGCGGAAGTGCTGTTCGAATTCCGCGGCGACCAGCAATTCAACGGCGTCTTCCGCCTGGACACCGATCTCGACGGCACCGGTGACGGCACCCAGCTCACCGGCGATCTCAGCACCTTCCTCGCCGACATCGCCGGTACCGGCTCCACGCTCGATCTGACCCTGGAAGTCAGCGTCAATGCGGGCGACGAAGATTTCGCGGTCGACAATTTCCGCGTCATCGGCACCTCGGGCGCCACCATTGAACCGGCCGTTGTGGTGAAATCCGGCGACGGGATCTCGGTCGATGAGGACCTGACGATCATCGACACCTTTACGGTGGAGTTTTCGACCGTGCCGACCCATCCGGTCGAGATCACGGTGGCCGCGCCGGACGGCCAGAGCCTCGTGAGCACCGATGGCGTGTTTTTCTCCAACACCGTGACCATCGTGCCCACCGACACCACGCCGACCACGATCCACGTGCGCGCCGCCAACGACAGCATCGATGAAAACTCGCCGCATTTCGGCGAGATCACCTTTACGACCTCAAGTGCCGATCCCGACTACAATGAGCTGGCCATCAATCCGCTCTCGGTCGAGAT
>JAGRMP010000090.1:0-1435 GCA_020441225.1 Maritimibacter sp.
TCACCTTGCCGGGATCGTAGATCGCCGCGAGGGTGAGGACCCGGTCGATGGGACCCATGAGCGCCACCCGGTCGGCCGCACGCTGGACGCTTTCGCGGTCGGCAACGTCGAGGGGGACGACGACATGGTCGGGGCCGAGGCTTTCGGCGAGCGCTTCGAGCCGCCCTTCGGAGCGCGCCGAGAGCACCAGCCGCGCACCGCGCCCGGCATAGGCGCGCGCGAGCGCCGCGCCGATCCCGTCGCTCGCCCCGATGATCCAGATCGTCTCCCTGTCGCGGGTCGCCTCAGGCATGGCGCAGCTCCAGTTGCACCACGTCCGTCTGCCCGGTGGCAAACGACGCGGCACAGATCCCGAGGTAATAGCGCCAGCCGCGCAGGAAGGGTTGGTCGTAGCCCAGTTGCAGCACCTGGGGGGTCTTGGCGGCGAGGCGCTGGTCCCAGGTGGCGCAGGTGCGCGCGTAGTCGGCGCCGAAGGCGAAGCTGTCGACCACCTTGAGCCCGGCTTTTTTCGCCTGCGCGGCGATCACCCCGTCCGACAGCAGCATGCCGCCCGGGAAGGTGTATTGCCGGATGTAGTCCGAGCCCTTGCGGTAGGTGTCGAAATAGCTGTCGGGCACGGTGATCGCCTGGATCATCGCGGTTCCGTGTTCGGCGAGCCGCGCCTTGAGGGTGGCGAAATAGGTCGGCCAGTAGCTCTCGCCCACTGCCTCGATCATCTCGATGGAGACGAGCCCGTCATAGGTGCCGGTGCTCTTGCGGTAGTCCCTCAGCACGATCTCGGCGCGCCCGTCGAGCCGCGCGTCGGCATAGCCCTTCTGGCTCGGCGAGATGGTGAGCCCGGTCACCTGGTGGCCGCGGTCGGCGGCGGCCTCGGCGAAACCGCCCCAGCCGCAGCCCACTTCGAGCAGCCGCTCGGCGCCGTCGAGCCGGTCGAGGATGCGGGTGTTCTTGCGCGCCTGGGCGGTTTCGAGATCGGCGGCTTCAGCCCCGAAGAGCGCCGAGGAATAGGTCATCCCGTCATCGAGCCAGAGCTGGTAGAACTCGTTGCCGACATCGTAATGCGCGCGGATGTTGCGCGCGGCCCCCGCGAGGGAATTTTTCCGCATCAACCGGTCGACCACGCGGAACTTGAGGTTCTGCCAGAAGCCGGCATAGGCGTAATTGCGAAACTCCTCCATGTTGAGGATCGCCACCCGGGTCAGGTCCTCGATCGAGGGCGTGTCCCAGAGCCCGGCGACATAGGCCTCGCCAAGCCCGATATCGCCCCGCGCGGCGATGGTGGTGACCACCGACCAATCGTGCAGCTGCATCTCGGCCTCGGGCGCGTCGGCACCGAAATCGTAGACCTCGCCCTCGGGCGTGCGCAGCCGCAGACTGCCGTGGGCGATCTGGGCGCAGGTGTCGAGAAAATCCTTTTTCACGCGGTTCGTCAGGA
>JAGRMP010000090.1:1468-7301 GCA_020441225.1 Maritimibacter sp.
GCGCCCCTTTGAGTTTCAACCGCAAGGCCTGCCAGTGAATGAGGGCCATCGTGCGCAGCGCGCCGAAGGGTCGGCGCAGCGCTGCCGTCACGAGGCCGGCATTGGTCAGCGGGCGCAGGTTCCCCGACAGGGTCGCCACCACGCCCTCGGCGCCGTTGCGGTGCAGGATTGCGATCCTAATACGCTCGGGGCGGATGTCGAACAGGAAGTCGTAGCCCCCCGCCACCTCCTGGAAGGGCGAGACATGCAGCGCTTTGGTCGCGTGCAGCCGGTCGCTCCGGGTGATCGGGGCGAAACCCGGCCGGTGGCACAGGTAGGAATGGCGGTCGCCGAAGGGGGTCGAGACCTCCGCGATCACTGCCCTGAGGGCGTCGTCCTCGTAGGCGAGCCAGAAGCTCACCGGGTTGAAGCCGTAGCCGAGGAACCGCGGCTGGGTGAGCAGCGAGAGCCGGAAGCCGTCGGGCGCGAGACCAGCGCGCGTCAGGACCTCACGCGCCCAGGCCGCCCCCCGTCCCTGGCCGATGGGGCCGCCGTGGTCGCGGTCGTGGACCGCGGCGAGGTTGAAGCGGCCGCGCGAAAACAGCGCAGGCGCCGGTTGGGCGACTTCGGGGTCGATCAGCACGTAATCCACACCGTAGCGGAACCGGTGGCGGATCGGCCCGCGGCGTGCATGGGTGGTGGTGCCGGGCATGTGGAGGACGGGTCCGGTCATGCGTGTTCGCGCTCCAGCGCGCCGGCCTGTTCGCGCTCCAGCGCCCGGGCGATGCGCACCGCGCTGGCGATGCCGTCTTCATGGAAGCCGTGCCGGGTCCAGGCGCCGGCGAACCAGGTGTTGTTCTCGCCCTGCATTTCACGCAGCGCGCGCTGGGCGGCAAGGGCGGGGGCATCGAACACCGGGTGGCGGAAGGTGGTTTGGTCGTAGATCAGCTCCTCGCGCACCGGGGTCGACGGGTTGAGCGTGACAAAGAGCGGGTCGCGTTCGGGGATATTCTGAAGCCGGTTCATCCAGTAAGTGACGCCGATGGCGGTCTGGGGCCGCCGGGTGTCGGCGGTGTAGACCCAGCTCGACCACACCGCGCGGCGCTTGGGCATCTGGGCGGTGTCGCGGTGCAGCACCATCTCGTTGTCCTGGAACCGCTGCGCCGAGAGCACCGCACGTTCACGGGGGCTGGGACGGTCGAGGAGACGCAGCGCCTGGTCGGCGTGACAGGCGAAGATCACCTCGTCGAAATCGTCGTGGCGGCCGGCGGCGCTCTGGATCACGACCTGCGCCCCGTCCCGCTGGACGCTGTGCACGGGCGTGCCGGTCCTGAGCGCCACGCCGCGTCCGCGCAGGGACCGTTCGAGCCGGCGGACGTATTCCACGCTGCCGCCGTCCACGGTCCACCACTGGTGCTGGCCGCTGGTCGAAAGCAGCGCGTGGTTGCGGAAGAACTGGACCAGCGCCCGCGCCGGAAAGCCGCGGATCTGCTCGGGCGGCGTCGACCAGATCGCGCCCGAGAGCGGCGTGAGGTAATAGTCCTGGAACCAGGCGCCGAGCCGCATCGCGTCCATGAGCTCGCCGATGGTGGCGCTGTCGTCGGCGGCCAGCGTCTCGGCTTCGGCGTTGAACCGCAGGATGTCGCGCACCATCCGGGCGAACCCGGGGCGCAGCAGGTTGCGCTTCTGCGCGGTGAGCGCGGTCAAGTCCTTGAGCCCGTATTCGATCCGCCCGCCGTCGATGGAGGCCCCGAAGCTCATGTCGCTCTTCGCGACCGGCACGTCGAGATCGCGAAACAGCTTCGTCAGATGCGGGTAATTGGCGTAGTTGAAGACGATGAAACCGGTGTCGACCGGCTGGTCGCCGTTCTGACCCGCCATCACGGTGCGGGCGTGGCCGCCCAGGCGGGGCGCCGCTTCGAACAGCGTGACCGCGTGGCGCGGCGCGAGCAGATGCGCCGCCGCGAGCCCCGAGATACCGCCGCCGATGATGGCGACCCGTCGCGGCCGGGGTTTGATGGGCAGATCGAGAGACATGCGGACCTCATGTGATTTGTTGCTTGCACTACGCCCCCCGGGTGACGTTGGATCAAATTTGATCCGGCCGCGTCGCCCCCGCGTAGAGGGGGTATGTTGCAAGCGAGCCCAGATATCGAAAGACCTGTTCCGAGCCCGGGCGCCGTGGCCCTGCGCCGGGCCGTGCGGACCGGGAACAACGGAGACGCGAAGGTGACCCCTGCCCGTTATTCCGAACAGACGATGTGGATGCTTGCCATCCGCGACAACCGCGACCGCAGCGCCTTCGGTGCGCTGTTCGACCATTTCGCGCCGCGGCTGAAGGCCTTCGTGATACGCAGCGGCGTGGGGTCGGGACAGGCCGAGGAGATCGTCCAGGACGTGATGCTGACGGTCTGGCGCAAGGCTCATCTTTTCGACCCGCACCGCGCCCAGGTCTCGGCCTGGATCTACCAGATTGCGCGCAATCGGCAGATCGATGTGATCCGGAAGGAAAGGCGCCCCGTACCCGAGGAGCTGGCCGAGGACCCGGACGCGGAGCCCGACGCCGGCCAGATCCTGGCGCTTGAACAGGAGGCGGACCTGCTCAAGGCGGCGCTCTCGAAACTGAAACCGGACCAGAGGGACGTTATCGAAAAAGCCTATCTCGGCGAGCTGTCGCATCAGCAGATCAGCGACCAGACCGGATTACCGCTCGGCACCATCAAGTCGCGCATCCGGCTGGGGCTCGAGCGGCTGAGATATGAGTTGAAGGAACTTCGTTGATATGACCGAGATCACGCATCACATCCCCGACCGATTGATCGCGGCCTACGCCGCCGGCAGCCTGCCGCAGCCGTTTTCGCTGGTGGTGGCGACCCATGTTTCGCTCTGCCTCGAATGTCGGGCCGCCTATCACGGCCATCTCGCCGTCGGCGGCGCGGTGCTGGAGGACAGCGACGCGATCAGCGTGTCGGACGGCATGAAGGACGCCCTGTTCGCCCAGCTCGACCTGCCGGAGACGCCCCAGACGGTCTATCGCCGCTCCGGCGCCTACCCCGGCCCCGTGGTCGAGGCGCTCAAGGGCAAATCGCCGCGCTGGAAGTCGATGGGGCTCGGCGTGCGGCAATGCATTCTCGAGGCCGGCCCCGAAGGCAGCGTGCGGCTTCTCTACATCCCGCCCGGACAGGCCGTGCCCGATCACGGCCACAACGGGCTGGAACTGACGCTTGTGCTACAGGGCAGTTTCAGCGACGCCACCGGCCGCTTTGCCACCGGCGATTGCGAGGTCGCGGACGCCGATCTCGAACACACCCCGGTCGCGGATCGCGGCCCGCCCTGCATCTGCCTCGCCGCGACCGACATGCCGCTCCGGTTCAACTCGTTCATGCCGCGGCTGCTGCAGCCGTTGTTCCGGATCTGACGCGGACGGACGTGGGGCCGCGTGTTGCGTGGTAGTGGCGAGTGCGTTTCCAATGGTGCTCAATACCTTACGGGTCCAAGAACGCGGAACGCCACAATGTGCCCGACACTTGCGACAGGGAGTTCCGCGATATGACGGCAAAGCCCCCGATCCTCCTGTGGTTTCGCCGCGATTTCCGGCTGACCGATCATCCCGCGCTGGCCGAGGCGGCAAGGACCGGTCGCCCGGTCATTCCGGTGTTTGTGCTGGACGAGGTCGTGGAAACCTATGGCGCCGCGCCGAAATGGCGGCTGGCGGCCGCGCTCGACCATTTCGCGGCGACGCTCGAGCGCATCGGGTCGCGGCTGATCCTGCGGCGGGGACCGGCGGATGAGACACTCCGCGCGCTCGCCGAGGAGACCGGGGCCGCCGACATCTGGTGGAGCCGCGCCTACGACCCCGACGCCATCGCCCGCGACAAGCGGGTCAAGGCCGGGCTCAAGGCGGCGGGCCATGGGGCCATGAGCTTTCCCGGACATGTGCTGTTCGAGCCCTGGAATGTCGCGACCCGCGAGGGCGGCTATTACAAGGTCTACAGTCCGATGTGGAGGGCGGTGAAGGACCGCGATGTGCCCGCGCCGGACCGGGCCCCCGAAGCGCTTTGCCCGCCCGAAACCTGGCCCGAAAGCGATCGGCTCGAGGACTGGGGGCTGGGGGACGCGATGCACCGGGGCGCGGCGGTGCTGGCGGACTACGCCTGTGTCGGCGAAGCCCGCGCACAGGATCGGCTGGCCGGCTTCCTTGACGGCCCGGTCGAGGCGTACAAGGCACGGCGGGACTACCCGGCGGAGCAAGCCACCTCGCGGCTGTCGGAAAACCTCGCCTGGGGCGAGATCGGCCCGCGCACGATCTGGCACGCCGCCCGCCGCGCCCTGGAGGAAGGGGCCGCGGGCGCCGAGCATTTCCTCAAGGAGCTGGTCTGGCGCGAGTTCGCCTATCACCTCGTATTCCACACCCCGCGCATCACCCAAGACAACTGGCGCGCGGAGTGGGACGCCTTTCCGTGGGCGACCGCGGAGGACGATGCGGTGTTGCGCTGGAAACAGGGCCGCACCGGCATCCCCCTCGTCGATGCGGCGATGCGCGAGATGTATGTCACGGGCACGATGCACAATCGCGGCCGGATGATCGTAGGCTCCTATCTCACCAAGCACATGCTCACCCATTGGCGGATCGGACAGAAATGGTTCGAAGACTGCCTGATCGACTGGGACCCGGCGGCGAATGCGATGGGCTGGCAATGGGTGGCCGGGTCCGGACCGGACGCCGCGCCCTACTTCCGGATCTTCAACCCCGAGACCCAGGCCGGGAAGTTCGACCCCGACGCGACCTATATCCACCGCTATGTCGCCGAGCTGGCGCCGGACCCCGGCCCGGACGCCCGCGCCTTTTTCGACGCTTGCCCGCGCGCCTGGGGCCTCACGCCCGACGCGCCCTATCCTGCCCCTCTGGTCGGCCTCTCCGAGGGCCGCGAACGCGCGCTTGCGGCCTACGGTAACCGCTGAACCGCGCGCACGGGGCGATACGAAAACCGAACCGATATCGCCCAGAATTCAGCCAACACCTGACACGATCCTCGGCGACACTGCCGACGCGCGCCGCGACCGCATTCACGGTTGGAGCGGTGTCGCAGGACGATTAAGTTGGCGTCGCGGTCCGGGCGCGGCGCGGAAACGGGCCGGACGACCAACGCGGGCCCTGGATAACGAGGCGATGAGCAGGACAATGAAACGTAAAGGCATTATTCTTGCCGGGGGCTCGGGAACCCGGCTCTACCCGATCACCATGGGGGTCTCGAAACAGCTCCTGCCGGTCTATGACAAGCCGATGATCTACTACCCGCTGAGCGTGCTGATGCTGGCGGGCATCCGCGAGATCGCCATTATCACCACGCCGGACGACCAGGCTCAGTTCATGCGACTCCTCGGCGACGGCGGCCAGTGGGGACTGAGCCTGACCTATATCGTCCAGCCCTCGCCCGACGGGCTCGCCCAGGCCTATATCCTGGCCGAGGACTTCCTCGCCGGCGCGCCCTCGGCGCTGGTGCTGGGCGACAACATCTTCTTCGGCCACGGCCTGCCCGAGCGCCTCGCAGCCGCCGATGCCGCGCCCACGGGCGGGACGGTGTTCGGCTACCGGGTCTCGGACCCGCAACGCTACGGCGTGGTCGGCTTCGACGCCGAGGGCAAGGTCGGCGAGATCATCGAGAAACCCGAGGTGCCACCCTCGAACTACGCGGTGACGGGGCTCTATTTCCTCGACGGCCGCGCGCCTGAATTCGCCAAGGCCGTGAAACCCTCGCCGCGCGGCGAGCTGGAAATCGTCGATCTGTTGTCGATCTACCTCGAAGCCGGCGAATTGCGGGTCGAAACGATGGGCCGCGGCTATGCCTGGCTC
>JAGRMP010000630.1 GCA_020441225.1 Maritimibacter sp.
GGCACCCGCATCGCGTCGCCGAAGGTGGTGAAGATCACCTCCGGCCGCTCGGCGAGATCGATGCATTCGTCGACCCGGGCGCGCGGCAGCACGCAGACCGGGCAGCCCGGCCCGTGGATGAACTCGATCCCCTCGTGCACCAGCTTGTCGAGCCCGTAGCGGAAGATCGAATGCGTATGCCCGCCGCAGATCTCCATGATATGGATGGGTTTTTCCCGGGTCGCGCCCAGCGCCTCGGCCTTCTGGGCGATGGCGGCGAGCAGCCCTTTGGCGGCGACGGGATCGCGGAATTCGGAGGCGAATTTCATGACGCACCCCCCGCGCCGGTCCCGGCCAGCGCCACGTCGGCCTCGGCCATCTGCGCCAGCGTCTCCTGCGCCTCGCCGAGATCGCGCAGCGCTTCGAGGGTCTTCGCCGCTTCCTCCTCGTCGATCAGGCTCATTGCGAAACCGACGTGGATCAGCGTCCACTTGCCCACCAGATCCGCCATGTCGCCCTCCAGCACACAGGCCACGTTGACCTCGCGCCGCACGCCCGACACATCGGCGAGCGCCATCATCCGCGCCTCATCGGTGATCTCGACGATCCGTCCCGGGATGCCCAGACACATGGCTCACTCCTCCTCGCTGTGTTGCGCCCTGCCCGGCTCGGCAATGGCGTAGCGCTCAATCTTCGCACGAAGCCCGACCCGGCTCAATCCGAGCTCGGCCGCGGCGCGGCTCTTGTTCCATTTGAGCCGGGTCAGCGTCTCGCGCAAGATCCGCATTTCGATCTGTTCGACCCGCTCCTTGAGCGTGCCGGTGGCGGTCAGCACCGTGTCGACCGGCTGGTCGGGGCGGGTCTCGCCCGGCGCGGCCTGCAGGATATGGCGGGAAATCAGCTCCGGCCCCAGGAGCGTGTCCTGGGAAAAGATCAGCATCCGCACGATCTCGTTTTCGAGCTCGCGCAGGTTGCCGGGCCAGTCGTAGCCTTCGAGAAAGCGCACCGCATCCTCCGACAGCCCATGCACCGGCTTGCCGTGGGCCGCGGCGGCGTCGAACAGCATGTTCTGCGCCAGTACCGCGATGTCGCCCGAGCGCTCGCGCAGCGACGGCACCGTCAGGGTCGAGCAGGCGAGCGCGTAGTAGAGATCGGAGCGGTAGCGGCCCTCCGCCACGTCCACCCGCAGATCGCGGGCCGCCCCGGTGAGCAGCCGCACATCGGTGCGCAGCTCTTCGTGGCTGCCCAGCGGCCGAAACCGGCCTTCGGTCGCGACCCGCAGGAGCGCGAGCTGCATCCGCGGCGAGAGCTCGGCGATGCCGTTGATGAACAGCGTGCCCCGGTCGGCCTTCTGCAACAGCCCCGGCTTGTTGCTCTGCAGCCCCGCGACAGCGCCGCGCCGCGCGCCGAACAACTCGATCTCGAGGATGTCGTCATCGACGCCCACGCAGTTGATCTCAAAGAACGGCCGGTCGGAGCGCAGCGAGCCGTAATGGATCGCGCGGGCAAGCGCGGTCTTGCCGGTGCCCGGCTCGCCGACGATCATCACCGGCACGTCGAAGCTCGCGAATTGCCGCGCCTGCGCGATCACCGCGTTCATCGGCGAATTGGCGGCGCGCAGCACGTTCTCGAACCCGAGCCCCTCGCGCAGCGCCTTGCGCTGTTCGCCGAGCTTGGTTTCGACCGACCGCGAGAGATAGCGCATCTCCAGCGACATCCGTTCATGGTCGCGGCTGAGCCGGAACAGATCGGCGGCGTTCTTCGCCGTCATCACCAGGTGGTCGGGGTGCCAGGGCTTGGTGAGAAACTGGTAGATGCCCGCCTCGTTGATCGCCGCGATCATGTCGCCGGTCTCGGTATAGCCGGTGATGATAATCCGCACGGTTTCGGGCCAGCGCTCGCGGACCTCGGTCAGGAACTCGACCCCGCTGCGCCCCGGCATCCGCTGGTCGCAGAACACCACCTGGACGAAGTTTTCCTCCATCTGCCGCAGCGCCTGGGCGGCGTCGAGGGCAGTGAGGCATTCGAAATCGTCCTCCAGCGCCATGCGCATGGCGTTGAGCGAGTGTTCCTCGTCATCGACCAGCAGAACGGTGGGGAGCGGATCGGCCATGGCTTACTCCGCCGCCGTCCGGGTCGCCTTGCGCGCGGTGGCAGCCTGCAGCCAGTCGAGCCAGGCCGCCATGCCTTCACCGGTCCGGGCCGAAACCCGCAGGATCTCGATCCCCGGATTCACCCGGCGCAGGTTTTCCTCGTAGAGGTCGAGATC
>JAGRMP010000631.1 GCA_020441225.1 Maritimibacter sp.
GTGGCGGGCGAGGAGCCCGAGAGCGCGGCGAACATCATGCAGGCGAAGACGCCGGCGATGGCGAGCCCGCCCTGCATGTGGCCGACCGAGGCGATGGCGAAACGGATGATCCGTTGTGCCACCCCGCCGGTCGACATGAACGACGAGGCGAGGATGAAGAAGGGGATCGCGAGCAGCGTGTAATGCCCGGCCATCGCCTGGTAGAGGCTCTGCGCCACCGAGGCGAGCGACGTGTCGGAGAGCACGAGCAGGAAGAGGATCGAGCTCAGACCCAGCGAGATCGCGATCGGGACGCCGGCAACGAGCAGGCCGACGATCATCAGGAACAGGATTGCAACACCCATGGCTCAGCTCTCCTTGGCCTTGAGCGCGTCGAGTTCGTCCTCGACCTCGTGGCTCACGATCATCGTCTGCTGGTGGCCGGTGGCGATCCGCCAGGTGGCCTGGATCAGCCGGAACAGAAACAGCGCCATGCCGATGGGCAGGATGATATAGGGGATCACCCTGGGCAGCTTGTCATAGGACTCGCCGTAGTTGATCCAACCCTCGAGGAAGCCGAGGAACGGCAGCATCGGGATCTGGTCGGTGACGTAGAAGGCGCGGTCGCGGGCGGTCTCGTCGAAGCCCGTGGGGAACCACCGCCCGTCGGTCGGGTAGAGCCCGGCGAAGGGCGCCCAGTAATCCCAGGCGCCTTTCAACATCAGGAAGGCATAGACCAGGCAGACCGCGGCGGCGAACAACGCCATGACCCGTTTCGGCCCCGAGGAAAGCTGGGCGGTGAGCGCATCGACGCCGAGGTGGATGGTCTTTTTCACCCCGTAGCTGATGCCGAAGATCACCAGCCAGGCGAACAGGATCAGCGTGAGCTCAAGCCCCCAGATCAGCGACGTGTTGAACACGTAGCGCATCACGACATTGATGAAAGTGACCACGACCATCAGGCCGAGCAGGACCGCGATCGCGTTCTCCTCAAACCCATGGGCCCGTTTCGCATGGCTCATGACGCCCCTCCCGTGACGTGTTGACCGAACGGCGCGGGCCCGGTCGAGCGGGCCCGCGCCGCAGCGTCAGCTTACATGCTGGCGTTGATCTCCTGGGCGGCGGCGATGTTGTCCGCACCCACGTCGCCTTCGAACTGCTCCCAGACCGGCTTCATCGCGTCGACCCAGGCCGCCCGCTGTTCGTCGGTGAGCTCGCGGATCACGCCGCCGGCGTCGAGCACCGCCTGGCGGTTGTCGGCGTCGACCTGCGCGATCGCGGCGTTGCGCTCGGCGGTCACCTCGTCGAGGATGGTCAGGAGCTGGTCACGAACGGCCGGATCGAGGCTGTCGAGCCAGTCGACCGAGGCCACGACCATGTAGTCGAGCACGCCGTGGTTGGTCTCGGTGGTGCCGTCCTGCACTTCGAAGAACTTCTGGCCGTAGATGTTCGACCAGGTGTTTTCTTGACCGTCGACAACGCCGGTCTGCAGCGCGCCGTAGACCTCGGAAAAGGCCATCGGCTGCGGCGAGGCGTCGAGCGCTTCCATCTGCGCGACGAGCACGTCGGAGGGCTGGACG
>JAGRMP010000632.1 GCA_020441225.1 Maritimibacter sp.
GCCAAGCCGCATGTCCTGTTCTACGCCACCAAGCGCGTGGGCGGGGACGTGTCCGACTTTGCCGCGATCAAGCTCCTGAAGCTCTCGGTCTCCTGAGGGTGACCTTCCGCGCCTGCCCACCCCCCCGGGTGGGCGCGGGACATGTGGGCGCGTGCCGCGAGATACCGTCGTTGTCTAGCTGCTCCCCCTCCGTCCGAGCAACGCGGAGGCACGCGCCCACCTCGTAAGTGATTCGAGGGGCCCGAATTTCGGAGATGATCCATGATGCTAGTCGAGCAGACCACGGTGCCCAGTGCGGCGCTCCCGGTCGCCCAATTCAAGGACCACCTGCGGCTCGGCACCGGATTCGCCGACGACGGGGTGCAGGACGACGTGCTCGAGGCCTACCTGCGTGCGGCGATCGCCGCGATCGAAGCGCGCACCTCCAAGGCCCTGATCACCCGGTCGTTCAGCTGGACCCTCACGGCCTGGCGCGACCTGGCCGCACAGGTCCTGCCTCTGGCGCCGGTCAGCGCGATCACCGCGCTGTCGATCTTCGACCGCCTCGGGGCGGAAGAAGTGATCGACGCGAGCGCCTTCGTGCTCGAACCGGATCTGCACCGGCCGCGCCTGGTCGCCACCGGCTACACCCTGCCGGTGATCCCTGTCGGCGGCAGCGCCGTCATCGCTTTCGACGCGGGCTTCGGTCCCGGCTGGACCGATGTGCCGGCCGATCTCGGCCAGGCGGTGAAGATGCTGGCCGCGCTCTATTACGAGAACCGCGGCACCCATTCCGGCGAGGCGGCGATGCCCGCGGCCGTCACCAGCCTGGTCGCCCGTTACCGGCCCGTCCGGCTGTTCGGTGGGGGTGCGCTGTGACCCCGATCTATCCGACACTCTCGCGCCGGCTGGTGCTCGAGACCCCCGAGCAGGCCCCGGACGGCCTGGGCGGCTATACGACCAACTGGGTCGCGCTCGGCGAAATCTGGGCGGAAATGAAAAAGTCCACGGGGCGCGACAAGGCGAGCGAATTCGCCTCCGTGACCTCGGCCCAGTACCGGATCACCGTCCGCGCGGCCCCGGTCGGCCAGCCCTCGCGCCCGCGCGCCGAACAGCGCTTTCGCGAAGGCACCCGGGTCTTTCTGATCCGGGCCGTCGCCGAGGCCGATGTCGGCAACCGCTATCTGACCTGCTTTGCCGAAGAGGAGGTGAGCCAATGACCTACGCCATCGCCGCCGCGCTTCAGAAAGCGGTGTTCGAAAGGCTCCAGGCCGACGCCATCCTCACCGGTCTGGTCGGGACCGCAATCTATGACGCGATCCCGCCCGGCATTCTCGGCGGCACCTATGTCAGCCTCGGCACCGAAGATGTCCGCGACGCCTCCGACGACACCGGCTACGGCGCCTGGCACGAGATCACCATCAGCGTCGTCACCGACGAGTCCGGTTTCGCCGGCGCAAAGGCGGTCGCCACGGCGATTTCCGACGCGCTGGTCGATGCGCCGCTCACCCTCGACCGCGGCCATCTCGTGGCGCTCAACTTCTACCGCGCCCGCGCGCGCCGGGTGCAGGACGCGGATGTCCGCCGCATCGACCTGCGCTTTCGCGCCCGCGTCGAAGACGCATAACCGCCCCGCGTCGAGTACGCATAACCGTTCAGTGTCGAGAACCGCTGAGCCAAAGCCCATCCCATCCCGGATTATCCACGGAACACACACGGAGTTTTCGTCATGGTCGCCCAGAACGGCAAGGATCTTCTCATCAAGCTCGACATGGACAATGCGGGCACATTCGAAACCATCGCGGGGCTGCGCGCCACGCGGATCAGCTTCAACGCCGAAAGCGTCGATGCCACCTGCCTCAACAGCACCGGGGGCTGGCGCGAGCTGCTCGGCGGCGCCGGGGTCAAATCGGCGGCCCTCTCGGGCTCGGGGATCTTCAAGGATCAGACCACCGACGAACGCGCACGGCAGATCTTCTTCGACAGCGAAGTGCCCGACTTCCAGATCATCGTGCCCGACTTCGGCACCATCGAAGGGCCGTTCATGATCACGTCGATCGAATATGCCGGCACCTACAATGGCGAGGCCAATTACGAGATGTCGATGGCCTCGGCGGGCGTGCTCACCTTCACGGCGCTCTGAGCCATGGCGAACCCCTGGACCGGCGAGGTGGCGCTGACCATCGACGGCGAACGCCGGGTGCTGAAGCTCACGCTCGGCGCGCTCGCCGAGCTTGAGGAAAACCTCGCCGAACCTTCGCTGGTCGAGCTGGTGGAACGGTTCGAACAGGGCCGTTTCTCCACCCGCGACGTGCTTGCGCTGATTGTCGCGGGCCTGCGTGGCGGCGGCTGGCGCGGCTCCTCGCTCGACCTCGTCTCGGCCGAGATCGCCGGCGGCCCGGTCGAGGCGGCGCGGGTGGCGGGGCAATTGCTCGTCCGCGCCTTCTCGCTGCCGGGTGAGGGGGGAGGCGCCGGGGGCGCACACAGGTCTGCCGGATGAGGTTCGACTGGCCCGCTCTGATGCGGCTCGGCCTCAACGGGTTGCGCCTGCCCCCGGATCGGTTCTGGGCCCTGACCCCCGCCGAGCTGATGGTGATGCTTGGCAAGGACGGCTCCAGCGCGCCGCTTGGCCGTCAAAGGCTCGAAGAGCTGGCGCGGGCCTTCCCCGATGGTCCGCGCACCGCCCCGCCGCCTGACGGGGCCGACCACCCAACAAGGAGTGACGGAGAATGATCGATTTCGACGGCATCGACGGGTTCGACGACCAGGTCTCGGCCCTGGAAAACAGCCTGCAGGACGCCACCGCCTTTACCCGCGCCTTCACCGGCGAGCTGACCCGTATGGGCGCGACCGTCGACACGCTCGGGACGGATGTCTCGGCTCTGTCGAGCGGCTTCAGCCGCGGCGTGAAAGGCGCGATCGACGGGTTGGTCGACGGGTCCTCGACCCTGAGCGAGGCGTTTGCCGGCTTGCGCCAGTCGATGCTCGACACCGTCTACAACGCCGCCGTCACCCCGGTCACCAACCATATCGGCGGGTTGCTGTCCGAAGCGGTCGGCGGGCTCATGAACGCCTTTCTGCCCTTCGCCGACGGCGGCGCCTTCAGCCAGGGCCGGGTGATGCCCTTCGCCACGGGCGGGATCGTCTCGGGCGCCACCGCCTTTCCGATGCGGGGCGGCACGGGACTGATGGGCGAGGCCGGGCCGGAGGCGATCATGCCGCTCACCCGCGGCGCCGACGGCCGGCTCGGGGTCCAGGCCCAGGGCGGCGCGCGCCCGGTCAACGTGACGATGAACGTCACCACGCCGGATGTCGCCGGTTTCGAACGCTCGCGCGGCCAGATCGCCGCCCAGGTGGGCCGCGCGATCTCCAGCGGCAAACGCTACAGCTGAGGAGGCACAGCCATGAGTTTCCACGAAGTCCGGTTCCCGGCCTGTCTGAGCTACGGCGCCGTCGGCGGCCCGATGCGGCGCACCGAGGTTGTCACTCTGGCCAACGGCCACGAGGAGCGCAACACCCCCTGGGCGCATTCGCGGCGCAATTACGATGCCGGCGTCGCGATGTCTTCGCTCGACGATCTCGAAATCGTCACCGCCTTTTTCGAGGCCCGGCGCGGTCAGCTCTACGGTTTTCGCTGGAAGGACTGGGCCGACTACAAATCCTGCCCGCCCTCCGCGGACGTGACCGCGACCGACCAGCCGATCGGCACCGGCGACGGCACCGAAACCGTCTTCCAGCTGACCAAGACCTACAGCTCGGGCGGGTCGAGCTACGCCCGTCCGATCCGCAAGCCGGTCTCGGGCAGCGTGCTCGTCGCCGTCGGCGGCGCGCTGCAAACCGAGGGGGTCGACTACACCATCGACAACACCACCGGGCTCGTCACCTTCCTCACAGTACCCGGCACCGGCGCGGAGATCACCGCGGGCTTCGAGTTCGACGTCGCCGTACGTTTCGGCACCGACCAGATCCAGGCCTCGGTCGCGACCTTCCAGGCCGGCGACGTGCCGAGCGTGCCGGTGGTGGAGCTTCGGGTCTGATGGCGCTCTCGGCTTCCTTCGAAAACCACCTCGCCACCGGCACCACCACGGTCGCGCGCTGCTGGGCGCTGACTCGCGGCGACGGGCTGGTGATGGGCTTCACCGATCACGACGCGGACATCGCCTTCGGCGGCATCACCTTTCGGGCCGACACCGGGCTGACCGCCACCGCGCTGCAGCAGACCACCGGCCTCGCCCTCGACAACAGCGAAGGGCTGGGCGCGCTCTCGGATCTTGCGGTCACCGAGGCGGATATCGCTGCCGGACGCTACGACGGGGCCGACGTCGAGGCCTGGCTGGTCAACTGGGCCGATCCCGCCGACCGGTTCCTGCAGTTCCGGGGCCGGATCGGCGAGGTCACCCGGGCCGCAGGCGCATTCCGCGCCGAGCTGGTCGGGCTGTCGGAAACGCTCAACACCGCACAGGGGCGGGTCTACCAGACGCCCTGCACGGCGGTTCTGGGCGACGCCGCCTGCGGGGTGAATCTCAACGACCCGGCCTTTTCCGGTGTCGGCACTGTTGTCACCGTCGAGGAGGGCAAATTGTTCACGCTCTCGGGGGTGTCGGCCTACGATGGCGGCTGGTTCCGGCGCGGGCGGGTCACCGTCCTGACCGGGGCGGCGGCGGGGCTCAGCGGCGTGGCCAAGGCCGACACGGCATCCGGCGGGCTTCACACCGTCGAGTTGTGGGAAAGCCTGCGCGCCGAGATCGTGCCTGGCGATACGCTCCGGCTCGACGCCGGCTGCGACAAGCGGCGCAGCACCTGCCGGGACAAGTTCGCAAACATCCTCAATTACCGCGGCTTTCCCGACATCCCGGGCGACAACCGTCTCCTCACGATCCCGCTGCGCACCACGAGCACGACGAGCGGGATCGGCGGGAAATGAACGCGCCCGCGACGCGGGACGGCGCGCGGGGCTCCGGCGCCGACATCGTCGCGGCGGCCCGCGGCTGGATCGGCACGCCCTATGTCCACCAGGCGTCGTGCAAGGGGGCAGGGGCAGACTGCCTTGGCCTTGTCCGCGGGGTCTGGCGCGAGATCCTCGGCGACGAGCCCCTCAAGCTGCCCGCCTATACGCCCGACTGGTCCGAGGCGAGCGGCGACGAGGCGCTGTTGACCGGTGCGCGCGGGTTGCTCACGCCGATTGTCCCGGGCGCCGAACGGCCGGGCGACGTGATCGTGTTCCGCATGCGTCACGGCGCTGTCGCGAAACACCTGGGCGTTCTCGCCGCCACCGGACGCGGCGCGCGTTTCATCCATGCCTACAGCGGTCACGGGGTGGTCGAGAGCCCGCTCACGCCGCCCTGGGCGCGCCGCATCGTGGCGTATTTTCGGTTCCCCGCAAGGGGTTGAGACACCCCGCAAGGGGCCCAAGAAAGGGGTTCTGACATGGCGACGATTGTTCTCTCAGCCGCAGGCGCAGCACTCGGTGCCTCGATCGGCGGCGGCGTGCTTGGCCTGTCCTCGGTCGCGATCGGTCGGGCGCTGGGCGCGATCGCCGGCTCGGCCATCGACCAGAAGATCATGGGCGACGGCAGCCAGGCGGTGGAGACCGGCCGGGTCGACCGTTTCCGCCTGACCAGCGCCTCCGAAGGCACGCCGATCTCGCGGGTGTGGGGCCGGATGCGGGTCGGCGGCCAGATCATCTGGGCCTCGCGCATCCGCGAGGCCGCGGAAGCGGTCGATGAGGGCGCGGGCGGCGGCGGGCTCGGCAAGGGTGTGCTCACCGGCACATCCTCTGCCTCTGGCACCGTCGAATACCACTATTATCAGAGTTTCGCGCTGGGGCTGTGCGAAGGCGAGATCGCCCGGGTCGGCCGGGTCTGGGTCGATGGCACCGAGGTTGCGCCCTCGGAGCTCAACATGCGTGTCTACACCGGGTCCGAGTCCCAGGACCCCGATCCCAAGATCGAGGCGGTCGAGGGCGCCGGCAACGTGCCCGCCTACCGTGGGACGGCCTACGTGGTGATCGAGGAGCTCGACCTGACCGCCTATGGCAACCGGATCCCGGTCTTCAACTTCGAGGTTTTCCGGCCCGAACAGCCCGACCAGACCAGCGAGATTTCCCGCGGTACCAGGGCCGTTGCGCTGATCCCCGGCACCGGCGAATACGCGCTTGCCACCACCACCGTGCATGCGGGCGATCTGCCCGGGCAAAAGGTGCCCCAGAACGAGCACACGCCTTTCGGTATGACCGATTTCGCGGTCTCGCTCGACATGCTCGACGGCGAATTGCCCAATCTCGAAGCGGTCTCGCTCGTGGTCTCCTGGTTTGGCGACGATCTGAGCTGTGCCGCCTGCGAGATTGCCCCCAAGGTCGAGAAACACGACGGCGACGGCCACGAGATGCCCTGGACCGTCTCCGGGCTCACCCGGACGACCGCCGGCATCGTGCCCTACGACGACGACAGCCGCCCTGTCTACGGCGGCACGCCGACCGACCAGTCGGTGATCGAGGCGATCCGCGCGCTCGAGGATGCGGGCAAGGCGGTGACCTTCTACCCCTTCGTGCTGATGACCCAGATGGCGGCGAACGGCCTGATCGATCCCTGGACCGGGATCGCGGACCAGCCGGTCCTGCCCTGGCGCGGCCGGATCACCACGTCGCTCGCCCCGGGCGTCGCGGGTTCGCCCGATGGCACCGCTGCGGCCGCTGCCGAGGTCGCGAGCTTCTTCGGCACTGCCCAACCGGGCGACTTCGCGCTCTCCGGCGAAACCGTGGTCTATTCCGGCCCCGCCGAATGGTCGTACCGGAGGTTCATCCTGCACTACGCCTGGCTGTGCAAAGCGGCGGGCGGGGTCGAGGCCTTTCTGATCGGCTCCGAGCTGCGTGGTCTCACCCAGATCCGCGGTGCCGGCGACAGCTTCCCGGTGGTTGCCGCGCTGGTCCAGCTCGCCGCCGATGTGCGCACCATCCTCGGGGCCGGGGTGCAGATCTCCTACGCCGCCGACTGGTCGGAATACTACGGCTATCATCCGGACGACGGAACGGGGGACGTCTTCTTCCACCTCGA
>JAGRMP010000633.1:0-2897 GCA_020441225.1 Maritimibacter sp.
CGCCTTGCAGGATATAGGCGGCGGCAACGTGGTCGATCACCTGCGCCCGGCGCGCGCGCGAAGTATCGGCCTCGATCAGCGCGCGTTCGGCGGCCACGGTCGAGAGCCGTTCGTCCCAGAAGGCGATCTGCACGTCGAGGTCGCGGGGGAGCGCGCGGTCGAGGTTGCGGGCGAAGGCGCGGGTGGACTGGCAGCGCGGGCCTTCGCTGCCGTCCATGTTGCGCGGCAGGCCGAGCACCAGCCCGGATATCCCGCGGCCCGCGAGGATCGCGCCGAGGGCGGCCGCGTCCTGGGTGAATTTCCTGCGCCGGATCGTCTCGAGCGGCGTCGCCACCTGGCGAAAGGTGTCGGAGACGGCCACGCCGATGGTCTTGTCGCCGTAATCGAGCCCGGCGAGCGCGGTCGCAGGCCGGAGCGCGGCCGCGAAATCGGCGATCTCGTCGTGGATCACTCCGCGATCCCGAGCGCTTCGGCCACCGGGCGCACCCGGGCGAGCCCGGCTTCGTCGTCGGCGAAATAGTCCTGCGCCGCGGCCCAGATCTCGGCCGCGCGGTCGGTGTCGCCGAGCTGGCCCAGCGAATTGAGCAGCATCACCCATTTCTCCGGCGGGCCGCCGTCGGTGGTGAGCGCGTCGGCGAGGCCCGCGACCATGCCCTCGATCATCGCCGTGCGGTCTTCGGCGGACATCTCCGCGGCCGCGGCGATGTCGTCGGCATCGGGGCCGGGCAGGGCCTCGGGCGCTTGAGACGGAACCGGGGCGGGACCCGCCCGGGGCGCCGAGAACCCGACCGGGTCGGAAAGCCCCGCATCCGTTGCCGCCTGGTCGATCAGCGCCACCGCGTCCGGGTGGGCGGCGAAAGCGCTCTGCGCCTCGCCCCAGACGACGCGGGCGCGCTCGGTGTCGCCCTCGGCGGCGAGCGCGACGATCAACGCGGCCCAGTCCACCGGCGCGCCGCCCTGGGTGGCGAGGCGCTGCAGCATCTCGTCCACGGTTTCGACGGTGGCGTCCGTTTCGGCGGCCTGCGCCGGTTCGGACCCGGCATCCAGGGCGCGCGGGCTTGCGAGCCCCGCGTTCGCGGCCGACCCGTCGATCAGCGCCAAGGCGTCCGGGTCATCGGCATAGACCGTCTGCGCCTCGCCCCAGATCATCCGGGCGCGCTCGGTGTCGCCGATGACCGCCAGCGCGCCGATGAGCTGGGCCCATTCCGGCGCCGTGCCGCCCTCGGTGGCGAGCCGGTCCATCAGCCGGTCGACCATGCCCCGGATCATCTCGAGACGCTCCTCGGGGGTCATGTCGGCCGCCGCCGCCATGTCTTCCTGCGACGGGCCCGCGATCGGCCCCGCAGCGGCCATAGCGGGCGGGGTGTAATCGACCCCGGCCATCGCCGCGAGCTGGTCGATCTGGGTGCGGATCGGCCCGACCCAGGGCGCGTCCGGGCGCGAGCCTTCCAAGAGGTCGCGCCAGATCGGAAAGCCGAGGTCCGGGCGGTCGTTCTGGCCGTACATCAGCCCGAGGTAATAGAGCGCGATCCCGTCCTCGGGGTTGCGTTCCAGCGCCGCGCGCAGCGCCGCCTCGGCTTCGGGCGAGACCCGTCCGCCCGCGGCGAGCACCAGGAGATCGGCGTATTTGGTGTAATCGTCGCTCGCGGCGTCGTCGCCCTTGAGCGCGATCACCCGCGCCATGGCCGCGTGCGCGGCGCGGTAATTGCCAAGCGCGCCTTCGTGCTGGGCGAGCAGTTCCTGGCCCTCGATCTCGTCGGGGCGCTCTTCCATCGCCGCGCGCAGCTTGTCGACCATGGCGAGATATTCTGCGTCGGCTCCCGGCGGCGGCCCGGCCCAGTCGGGCAGCTCCGCCTCGATCTCCGCCTGGGTCGCCCGTTCGGCGCGGGCGGCTTCGGCCAGCTCGATCCGGGTGGCGAGCGGCAGATCGGGCGTGCCGGGGGCGCCGGCGATGCTGTAGAGCCCGATCCCGCCGCCGAGGATCAGCACGCAGGCGGCGGCGAGCACGGCAAAGGTCAGCCCGCGCGGCGCGGTGGCCGGGGCTGCGGCGGCCTGCGCCCGGCGGTCGGCGTCGAGCAGGCGGCGCGAGGTTTCGACCCGGGCGCGCTCTGCGTCGTCCTCGTTCAGCACGCCGCGGGCGACGTCGCGATCCAGCTCTCTGAGCTGATCGCGGTAGACCTGCACATCATGGGCGTCGGTGCTTTCGTCGGAGCTGCCTCCGAAAAGCAGGACGCGGCCAAGGATGGCGACGGTGGCCAGCGCGGTGGCGGCGGCAATGATCCAGAAGCCCAGCATGGGTTCTCCTCAAGAGATGTGCGTCCCCGTCTAGTCGAAGGAGCGCCGGGGCAAAACCCCCCGGAATGCCGCGGGCGGGCATGGGCGCGGAAAGTTGATCGCCGATGGGGCGTACGGCGGGGTGGGAGCGGTTCAGGCGCCTTCGAATTCACACAGCACGTGGACATCCATGCCGAGTTCTTCAAGCACCCTGCGCCCGCCAAGCTCGGGCAGATCGACGATGAAGGCGCAGCCGACGATCTCGCCGCCGAGCCGTTCGAGGAGCTTGATCCCCGCCGCCGCGGTGCCGCCGGTGGCGAGCAGGTCGTCGACCACGAGGATCTTTTCGCCCGGCTTGATCGCGTCGTCGTGGATCTCCATCACCGCCTCGCCGTATTCCAGCGCATAGGCTTCCGACAGGGTGGCGCCGGGCAGTTTGCCCTTCTTGCGGATCGGCACGAAGCCGAGGCTCAGTTGGTGGGCGATGGCGCCGCCGATGATGAAGCCGCGCGCTTCCAGCCCGACCACCTTGTCGATCCGTTCGCCGGCATAGGGGTGCAGAAGCTGGTCGATACACATCCGGAACCCGCGCGGATCGCTGAACAGCGTGGTCACGTCGCGAA
>JAGRMP010000633.1:2916-3116 GCA_020441225.1 Maritimibacter sp.
CCTCGTGCGGGAAGTCGACGATCGTGCGGATGTAGTCTTTGACATTAGCGGATTTCATGCGCGGGGCCTCATCTGGTCTTGGGGATCATGGCTGCGGGGACGGGGGAGAGTAAAGGGCCCGGCGGGGGAGTGCGGCACTGTGCGGCACTGCGCCACGACGGGGCCGGGCAGGTCTCGGGCGGGCCGGAGCGGGGCGGGGC
>JAGRMP010000091.1 GCA_020441225.1 Maritimibacter sp.
TCGATCGTCTCCTGGCCCGAGGAAGATTTCGTCGTCGCCATGCATGCCTACAAGCAGGAACTGCGCCCGCATCCGGTGATGCAGATGATGGCCAAGCGTCTCAACGACGAAGAGATTGCCGCGCTGGCGGCCTATTTCGCCACGCTCGAATAACGCGCGACCGTGAGAGCCGCGGGCGGCTGTCGCCGCTCGCCGCCAATTGATGACCCCCGGGAGGACCCACATGAAACTCAACCGACGCAGCTTTATCGGCACCAGCCTTGCGACCGGCGCGGCGCTCGCGGCCCCGGCGCTCGCCCAGGCGAAACCGAAAGTCGTGGTGATCGGCGGCGGCACCGGCGGTGCGACCTGCGCGCGCTACCTCGCCAAGGACAGCGACGGCGCGCTCGACGTGACCCTGGTCGAGGCCAACCCGGTCTATACCACCTGCTATTTCTCGAACCTCTACCTTGGCGATTTCCGCACCTTCGACAGCCTCCAGCACGGCTACGAGACCCTCGCCCAGACCGGCGTGAACGTGGTCACCGACATGGCGACCGGGGTCGACCGCGACGCGATGAGGGTGACCCTCGCCGGTGGCGATACCCTGGCCTACGACAAGCTGGTGATCGCGCCGGGGATCGATTTCGTCGAAGGCTCGGTCAACGGCTGGGTCGAGGCCGAGCATGACCAGATCATGCCGCATGCCTACAAGGCCGGGCCGCAGACCACGCTGCTCAAGTCGCAGCTCGAAGCGATGCCCGAAGGCGGGACCTTCGTGATGATCGCGCCGCCCAACCCCTACCGCTGCCCGCCGGGGCCCTACGAGCGGGTGTCGATGATCGCCCACCTGTTCACCAAGATCAACCCGACGGCCAAGATCCTGGTCCTCGACCCGAAGGAGAAATTCTCCAAGGAGGGGCTGTTCCGCGACGGCTGGAACCGGCATTACGCCGGCATGATCGAATGGGTCGGCCCGGATTTCGGCACCGGCAACATCACCGTCATGCCCGACACGATGGAGGTCGATCTCGACGGCGAGATGATCAAGGCCGACGTGTGCAACGTGATCCCGGGCCAGATGGCGGGCCGGATCGCCGGCATCGCCGGTGTGACCGAGGGCAACTGGGCGCCGGTCCTGCCCGACGACATGCAGTCGAAGATCGACGAGAACGTCTATGTCCTCGGCGACGCCTCGAACCAGGGCGACATGCCGAAATCGGGCTTCTCGGCCAATTCCCAGGCCAAGGTGGCCGCGATGGCGATCCGCGGCGCGCTGACCGGCAGCCGCATCTTCCCGGCCAAGTATTCCAACACCTGCTGGTCGCTCCTGGCGCCCGATGACGGGGTCAAGGTCGGGGCGGCCTACGAGTCGAACGGCGAAAAGATCGCCTCGGTGAACAGCTTCATCAGCGAAGTCGGTGAAGACGCCGGGATGCGCAAGGCGACCTACGAGGAATCGGTGGGCTGGTACGCCGGGATCACCGCCGACATTTTCGGCTGAGCCTCCGGACGATGCGATACAGGGGCCGGGCCTGACAAGGTCCGGCCCTTTTCCCTGCGCGCGCGCCCGGCAGGCTCACGCGGCCTTGCCGTCGCCTGCGAACGTGCCAAGATCATGAAAATCAACGGAAACAGGTTGTTTCGCCCGTCGATTTCGACCCGGCAAAGCCGCTGTGCCGGTGGGCGACGGGCGCGGGCGGCAATCTCCGGAGCCGCTTTCGCACAGGTTTCGCACAGGGCGCCCGCCGGGGCGCGGACCCCGCCGCCACATCCGCGGGCCGGGCGCGGGTGCGCCGCGTAACCCCATGGACCGTTTCGTTTCCCTGCGGTATCAGCGCGTGACCAAGACGAGGTATCCCATGTCCGGCCACGGCAGTCCCATTCCGATGACCTCCCGCCGCGCCGGCCCGCTCAAGGGCACGGCCGTGGTGCCCGGCGACAAGTCGATCAGTCACCGCGCCCTGATCCTCGGCGCGCTCAGCGTCGGCGAGAGCCATGTGACCGGCCTCCTCGAGGGCGAGGACGTGCTCGGCACGGCGGCGGCGATGCGCGCTTTCGGCGCCGATGTCGAACGTCTGGGCGACGGCGAATGGCGCATTCACGGCGTCGGTGTCGGCGGCTTCGCCGAGCCCGAACAGGTGATCGACTGCGGCAATGCCGGCACCGGCGTGCGGCTCATCATGGGGGCGATGGCCACCTCGCCGATCACCGCGACTTTCACCGGCGACGCTTCGCTGCGCGCGCGGCCCATGGCCCGGATCACCGACCCGATCGCGCTGTTCGGCGCGGCCGCCTACGGGCGCTCCGGCGGGCGGTTGCCGATGACCATCGTCGGCGCCGCCGACCCGGTGCCGGTGCGCTACACCACGCCGATGCCGTCGGCACAGGTGAAATCGGCGGTGCTGCTCGCCGGGCTCAACGCGCCGGGCGAAACGGTGGTGATCGAGCGGGAAGCGACCCGCGACCACACCGAGCGGATGCTCGCAGGTTTCGGCGCCGAGATCCGGGTCGAAGAGACCGACGAGGGCCGGGTGATCACGCTCACCGGCCAGCCGGAACTGATCCCCCAGTCCATCGCCGTGCCGCGCGACCCGTCGTCCGCCGCCTTCCCGGTCTGTGCCGCGCTCATCACCGAGGGGTCGGACGTGCTGGTGCCCAATATCGGCCTCAACCCGACCCGCGCCGGGCTGTTCGATACGCTGATCGAGATGGGGGCCGATCTCACCTTCGAGAACCCGCGCGAAGAGGGCGGCGAGCCGGTCGCCGATCTGCGCGCGCGCTATTCGCCCGAGATGGCGGGCATCCGCGTGCCGCCCGAGCGGGCCGCCTCGATGATCGACGAATACCCGGTGCTCTCGGTGGTCGCGGCCTTTGCGACGGGCAGGACCGAGATGGTCGGGGTCAAGGAATTGCGGGTCAAGGAAAGCGACCGGATCGACGCGATGGCGCGCGGGCTCGAGGCCAATGGCGTGACCATCGAGGAAGGCGCGGATTTCTTCACAGTTCATGGCATGGGCCCCGGCGGCATGCCCGGCGGCGGCACCGCGCACGCGCGGCTCGACCACCGGATTGCGATGAGCTTCATGGTGGCGGGGCTTGCCGCGCAAAAACCCGTCAGTATCGACGACGGCGCGCCGATCGCCACCAGCTTCCCCGGGTTCGAGCCGCTGATGGCGGAGCTCGGCGCCTGGATCGAGCGGGCGAACCGGTGAGCCGGGCGCGCGACCTCCATCCGGGCGGCGCGCGCCGGCACAGCCGGATCCCGCCGGGGCGGCGTGGATGACGCCGGGGGTCGCGGGGATCTCGCCGGGGCGGCTCCTGTTCCTGGTCCTGCTGGTTGCGGCGGTCGGGTCGCTCGCGGCGATGCGGCTGTGGACGATCCCGGCGCTCAAGCAGGCAACCGGTGGGCTCGACGTGTTCGACGTGCTGATCTCGGGCTATTCCCACGACTATGTCGCGCTCTACAACGATGTCCTCGACGCGCAGGCCCGTGCCCTCTATCTCGGCGCGCATCGCGGGCTCGACACGCTGTTCGCGGTCGCGCTCACAGGCACGCTCTCGGTCGGCTCCTACCTGCTCGCAGAACGCTGGAGCCTGGTGCTGGCCCTTGCCCTCGGCCTGATCCCGCTGTTCTATTTCGCCTTCGACATGTTGGAGAATGCGCAGGTGGCCGCAATCCTCTATCATCGCGGGACGACGGCCGAGATGGCGGAAGCGGCGAGCCGTTTCACCGTCTCCAAGGCCCAGGCCCTGCGTTTCGCGATCACGGCGCTGTTGTTCGTGGTCTCTGCGCGGGCGTTCGAGGCGGCCTTCGGCCCCAGGGAAACGACCAGGAAGAAAAGATGAGTTTCGCACCATGAGCTTCACGGTGGCAATCGACGGCCCGGCGGCGGCGGGCAAGGGGACGGTCTCGAAGGCGGTGGCCGAGCATTTCGGCTTCGCGCACCTCGACACCGGCCTGCTCTACCGTGCCGTGGGCGCCAAGGTGCTGGCGGGCGAGGACCCGGTGGCGGCAGCCCGCGGGCTGAGGGCGGAGGACCTCAAGGCCGAAGGGTTGCGGCGGCCGGAGGTGGCCCAGGCGGCAAGCGAGGTGGCGGTCGAGCCCGAGGTGCGGGCGGCGCTGGTCGACTTCCAGCGCGCCTTCGCGACGCGGTCGGGGGGCGCGGTGCTCGACGGGCGCGACATCGGCACGGTGATCTGCCCCGAGGCCCAGGCCAAGCTGTTCATCACCGCGAGCGCGCAGGTGCGGGCCGAGCGGCGGTTTCGCGAGCTTGTCGCCAAGGGCCATGTGACCGATATCGAGACCGTGCTCGAAGACGTGCAGGCGCGCGACGAACGCGACAGCGCCCGGGCCACGGCACCCTTGAAGCCGGCGGAAGATGCGGTGGTGATCGATACCTCCGACCTCACCATCGAAGAGGCCGTTGCGGCCGCTGTCAGTGCCATCGAGGCCAGGCGCTGAAGCGCGGGCGCGCGCCCGCGCAATACGCCGCCGCGCGGCGGCGTCCTCGCCCGGCCACAACCCGCAGGAAACGGGTCGCCCGCGCGCGCCGCTCGGCCTAATCTCGGGGCAGACGGACAGGCGCGGGAGAGGGCCATGAACATGCAGCAGCCGACCTCGTCGGAGGGGCAGTACCATTACCAGGTGATCCGCCGCGCCCTCGATGCGATCGATGCGGCCGGTCCCGGGGCCTCGCTCGAAGAGATCGCAGCCACCGTGCGCATGAGCCCCGCGCATTTCCAGCGGGTGTTTTCGAGCTGGGTGGGCGTCAGTCCCAAGCGCTACCAGCAATATCTCGCGCTCGACCATGCCAAGGACCTGCTCGCGCGCAAGTTCACCACGCTCGAGACGGCGGACGCGGTGGGGCTGTCGGGCAGCGGCCGGCTGCACGATCTGTTCCTGCGCTGGGAGGCGATGAGCCCCGGCGAATATGCCCGCGCCGGCGACGGGCTGACGATCCGCTGGGGCTGGTTCGACAGCCCCTTCGACCTCGCCCTCGTCATGGCGACGGATCGCGGCATCTGCGGGCTCGCCTTCGCCGCCGAGGTGGGCGCGCCCGCGGCGATGGAGGACATGATCTCGCGCTGGCCCAAGGCCGATTTCGTCGAAGACCCGATGTCGTTGAAGCCGGAAGTCGAGGCGGTCCTGGGCCAGTCGGGCGAAGCGCGGCTGCACATGATCGGCGCGCCGTTCCAGATCAAGGTCTGGGAAGCGCTGATCTCGATCCCGAGCGGGCATGTCACCACCTATTCCGAGATCGCGGGCGTCATCGGACGGCCGAAGGCGATGCGTGCGGTCGGCACCGCGGTGGGGCGCAACCCGGTGAGCTGGCTGATCCCCTGCCACCGGGCGCTGCGCAAATCGGGCGGGCTCGGCGGCTACCACTGGGGTCTGCCGGTGAAACGCGCGATCCTGGCCTGGGAAGCCGCGCGCGACGCCGCCGAGGCGTGAAGCGGCGGGCCGGGAGACTGGCGGGGCGGCCCGGCGGGAAGCCGCCGAAAATCGCAGCGATTTCGCGGCTTTTGCTTCGCTCCGGAACAAATCCGCGCTATCAGACGTTGGACCTGCAGCCCCATGCAACTTGGAGGGATCCATGCTGATCGCAAAACCCGTCTTCGTCCTGCCGCTTGCCGCGGCACTCATGCTCACCGCCTGTACCACGACCGGTCCGCGCCAGAACACCGGTGCCGCCGCGGGCGCCGTTGCGGGCGGATTGCTGGGCGGCATCGTTTCCGGGCGGCCCGCGGGTGCGGCCATCGGTGCTGTCGGCGGCGCATTGGTTGGCGGCGCCATCGGCCAACAGCTCGACAAGCAGGCGGGCGAATTGCGCGCGGGCTTCGATGACGGACGCATCAGTGTCGTCAACACCGGCAATTCGCTGGTCGTGACCATGCCCGAGGCGATCCTGTTCGCCACCGACAGCTCGCAGCTCACCCCGGCGATCCGCAAGAACCTGCGGGTGCTTGCCGATCACCTGAACAAATACCCCAGCAGCAACGTCCAGGTGATCGGTCACACCGACAACCAGGGCGCGGCGAGCTACAACCTCAACCTGTCGCGCCAGCGCGCGGCATCGGTGACCCAGGTGCTCCTGAACAACGGCGTCGCCGCCTATCGCGTGACCTCGATCGGGCGCGGCGAAGACCAGCCGATCGCCTCCAACCTCACGCCCGAGGGGCGGGCGCAGAACCGCCGGGTCGAGATCGTCATCATCCCGACCTCCTGATCCCTTCAGGACGATCCGCCCGGGCGCCCGATCGGGCCCCGGGCCGCACGTACATAGCCCCGCGGGACCGCCGGTTCCGCGGGGTTCGTCTTTGCGGTTGGGCCAACCAACCCTTGCACCGGTTTCCCCGACACGTTCAAATGGCCTCCCAAGGGAGGACGACCCATGCAGATGCCAGAGCCCGACGGGGGTATTCTCGCCGCCAAGGACCGGATCACCGCCCGGCTGCGCGCCGCACTGGGGCCGGACGGGGTGATCGAGGACGCCATCCAACTGCGCGCCTATGAATGCGACGGGCTCTCGGCCTATCGCTGCCCGCCGCTCTGCGCCGTGCTGCCGCGCTCGACGGCCGAGGTCTCGGCGGTGATGAAGATCTGCCACGACGAGGGCGTGCCGGTGGTACCGCGCGGGGCGGGGACCTCGCTCGCGGGCGGGGCGCTGCCGACGGCGGATGCGGTTCTGCTCGGCATCGCCCGGATGAACCGGGTGCTCGAGACCGATTACGACAACCGCACCATCCGCGTCGAAGCGGGGCGTACCAATCTTTCGGTGACCGGGGCGGTCGAACAGGATGGGTTCTTCTACGCCCCCGATCCCTCGTCGCAGCTCGCCTGCGCCATCGCCGGCAATATCGCGATGAATTCGGGCGGCGC
>JAGRMP010000092.1 GCA_020441225.1 Maritimibacter sp.
GCCCTATGTCTGGACGATCAACGGCCAGGTCTGGGGCAGCCACACGCCGATCACCGCCCGCTCCGGCGAGCGGGTCGAGATGATGTTCCACAACATGTCGATGATGGCGCACCCGATGCACCTGCACGGGCATGTGTTCCAGGTCGTCGCCGTGAACGGGCAGCGCTTTGCCGGCGCGATACGCGACACGGTGCATGTGCCGCCGATGGGCTCGGTCACCATCGCCTTCGACGCAGGCGAGGCAGCGCCGTGGATGCTGCACTGCCACCACATGGCGCACATGGCGACCGGCATGATGACGGAACTCGACGTGCAGGCCGGCTGAGGCGGCCCCCGGTCGCTCTCGGTCGCGCCCAGTCTCCCCCGGGGGTCTCGAACGGGTGAACCGGAGGCAGCGAAGGCGATACCCATGGACGCGGGAAATGCCGGATCCTGCTCGACCGGGACGCGATCGCGAAGTTGGGGGGCGTTGTTGAGCCTGGGTCGCGGCCCCGTCCGTTCAGGTCTGGGAGACGTGGATCTCCCGTCCGTCCTCACGCCATTCCGGCAGACCGCCCTCCATCCGTCGCGCGTTCAGCCCACGTTCTCGCAGGGCGGTCACCGCCTGGTGGGCGTAGATGCAGTAGGGCCCGCGACAATAAGCAACGATTTCCGGGCCGGCCCGGAGCGCCAGGATGATCCCGTCGAGGTCCGACAGCGCGACGTTGACGGCGCCCGGGATATGCCCGGCGGCGTATTCGTCCGGCGGGCGGACGTCGAGCACGGTGACTGCGCCATCTTCGAGACGGGAAGCGAGCTCATCCCGGCTGACCGGTTCGGGCGGGTCCTCTCCGCCGGCGAGACCGCGCAGGATGCGCTCGACTTGCGCCAGGTTCCGCTCTGCAACGACGCGCAGCACGTCCATCAATTCGAGCGCTTTCGCGTCGGTGAGGCGATAGATCACGGCCTTGCCGTCGCGGCGGCCCTCGACGAGACCCGCGCGGCGCAACTGCTGAAGGTGTTGCGAGCAGTTGGCAATGGTCAGGCCGGTTTTCTGCGCCAGGGCGTCGACGCCCCGCTCCCCTTGCGCAAGCTGTTCGAGGATCGTGAGCCGTGCCGGCGCGGACAGGGCCCGCGCGACCAGGGCGTATTCTTCGAGCAGGGCGGTTTTCGGGCCGATTGACACTTTGGGTCTCCGAACAGTAGAACATTCAAGTGATAAATTGAAAGATAGCGAAATCGTTGCTGGAAGCAACCCCGGAAGGCCGGTTCCCATGTCCGAAACGCTCCTCGCCGCCGAACCGACACTCCGTCTTGCCGCCTTCCTCGGCGTGTTGGCGGCCATGGCGCTCTGGGAAGTGGCGGCGCCCCGCCGGCGACGGGATATCCCGCGCGTCATCCGATGGACGAACAACCTTGCGTTGGTGGTGCTCGATACCGCGATCCTGCGGTTGACCTTTCCGATCCTCGCCGTCGCGCTCGCTGTTATGGCCGAGGAGCGCGGCTGGGGGCTCCTGAACAACATCGACGTGCCGTTCTGGGTGGCGTTCATCCTCTCGATGCTGCTGCTCGATCTGGCGATCTATCTCCAGCACGTGATGTTCCACGCGGTCCCGGGGCTTTGGCGGCTGCACCGGATGCACCACGCCGACCTCGACTTCGACGCGACGACGGGCCTGCGGTTCCACCCGGTGGAGATCCTCGTCTCGATGGGCATCAAGCTCGCGGTGGTCGCGGCTCTCGGTCCGCCGGCCGTCGCGGTCCTGCTGTTCGAGGTGGTCCTGAATGCGACCGCGCTCTTCAACCACGCCAACATCGACCTGCCCCGCCGGGTCGACAGGGTGCTGCGATGGATCGTGGTCACGCCCGACATGCACCGGGTCCATCACTCCGTCGATCCGCGCGAGACGAATTCGAACTTCGGCTTCAATCTTCCCTGGTGGGACCGGTTGCTCGGCACCTACGTCGCCCAGCCTGCGAAAGGCCACCAAGGCATGGAAATCGGGCTCGAACAGTTCCGCACCACCCGTGATCTCTGGCTTGACCGGATGCTGCTGCAACCCCTGCGCGGCCCGGCGAGCGGCGGTGCGCTCGACCCGCGGATCGCCGCGAAGGAGCCCACCGAATGACCGATTCCGACCTCCGGCATGGTATCCGCGAAAACCTGGGCCAGGTCGCGCACCAGCTCATCCAGGTGATGCTGGTCGGATTCGCCATCGGCATGACCCGGACGGTGATCCCCGCGATGGCCGAGAGCGAGTTCGGGCTCGAGCGCGGCTCTTTCATGCTGCTGGCCTCCTTCGTCGTGGCCTTCGGCGCAGTGAAGGCAGTGATGAATTTCGTGGCCGGACGATGGTCGGAACGGATCGGGCGCAAGCGCGTGCTGTTGTGGGGCTGGATCGTGGCGCTGCCGATCCCGGTCATGATCTGGTATGCGCCGGACTGGAACTGGATCGTCGCGGCCACCGTGCTTCTGGGCGTCAACCAGGGGCTCTGCTGGTCGATGACCCAGACCGCGAAGCTCGACATCACCCGTGCCGAGGAGCGGGGCCTGACGATGGGCCTAAACGAATTCTCGGGCTATGTCGGAGTCGCCCTCGCCGGCATCCTCACCGCCTACGCCGCCGAATGGCTGGGCGCCCGCACCGGCTTGCTGGTCTTCGGCAACGGCGTGGTCCTGACCGCACTGGTGCTCACCGTCGTATGGGTCGAGGACACCCTTCCCTGGGCCCGGGCCGAGACTGCTGCCCACAAGGCAAGGCCCCCTAAACACCCGCCGCGCTACCCCCGGGGTGTTTCTGAGCACCCGTCGACCGGCGAGGTTTTCGCCGTGATGAGCTGGCGCGACCGACGCCTTTTTGCGGTCAGCCAGGCGGGGCTCGTCGAGAAGTTTGTCGATGCGCTGGTCTGGGCGCTTTTCCCCGTCTATCTCGTGAGCCAAGGGGCCAGTTTGCCGGTGGTGGGCTGGGTCGTCGGCGTCTACGGCTTTGTCTGGGGCGGCTCGCAACTCTTCACTGGGCGGTTGTCGGATCATGTCGGCCGGTTCTGGCCCAACGTGCTCGGCATGTGGATTTCGGGAGCCGGTGTGGCGATGGCAGTGATGGGCGCGGGCGCCCTCTGGTGGTCGGTCTCGGCCGGTGTGGCGGGTTTCGGCATGGCGCTTCTCTACCCTAATCTCTCGGCAGCTGTGGCCGACATCACCCCGCCCGCGTGGCGCGGCTCGGCGATCGGCATCTACCGCTTCTGGCGCGACCTCGGCTACGCGATCGGCGCGCTCGGTCTCGGACTTGCAGCGAGTATCGCCGACAGGGCCGAAGCGGCGTTCTGGTTCGTCGCGATCTCGATGTTCATTTCCGGTGGCCTGCTCTTCTGGTTCGCCGAAGAAACCCACCCGCGGCTCAACCCTGCCGAAGATCCCGAAGAAACCGGCGTGTGACCCGATCGCTCTTCTGCGATGTTCGGCGGCCGTCTTGCCCGGACTGGTCACATTGGCCTTCCCGGTGACTTCGACCCAGGAGAAACGGCCGGACAAATGACCAACATGCTCCTCGGTCGATCCAAAGGCATTTCGCGCAGGTCGAGAAATATGCTTGGCTGGAGGACGCCCGCGGAGGCGCTGGACGAGCTCACAATGACGGTACAAGATCCCGGCGGCGCGCGGCGACAAGGCCTCCATGTTTCCGTCGATCTCTGTGTCGGATGTCGGTGGCGGCCCTATGTGCAAGACTGCCGACGACCCTCGGCCACCGGGGATCGAAACAACGTCCCATTCGTCACATTTCGGATAGCCTTGCCCGGGAAGGGGCGAACGTGCGACCGCGGCAGGCTTGGTTCCTCGACTGGTACTTGGTCGGTACAGCTCCCGAACCATGATCCCGATTCATGCTGACCAATTACGCGGCAGTCGGGACGGGAACGCGTTTAGGCGACCGAACGTGCGTCCAGACGGCCCACGCAGAGAATCCAGAAGGGCAGACGCCATACGAATCCGGGAATTCCGCCAACCCCTTGGCTGGAACGCACTTCCGAGTTGGTGAGACAATACTTTCAGGAGGTCAACTGAAACCCACGTGCTCGTTCATCGAATTGTGACTACGAACACCGTTTACGACTTGATGATTCATTGTTGGGGGTTTCGCTGCAAATCAATGATTGGCGGTATCATTTCTGTTGGCGAGATCAAGCAATGGCAATGAGGGGTTGTCACTTCTGGCAACGGCCAATTGTGCGCCCGAGTCGAAGCCAATCCATGTCCGAGATCCTGCCCGGGCTCGGAAACATATGCGTGCTTCTATTCGTCGACGATCCCGCCGGCTATCTCGACGCGGCTGCCTCCGAGACTGTGTTCGCGCCACTGATGGATCTGGTCTACAAGACCGGCATTTCGGCGCTGACCGAAACCCACGCTCTTGATATCGAGTCGTGTTCGGACCGCGTGTCACGCCTGTTCACGACACCGTGTCGAACGCCGCAATTCTGCCTTATTGGTTGATTTTCAGGAGAATGGCCGTAGCCTTGGGGGTCCGGGGTAACAAAACTCAGTTAGAAAAGTCTGCCAAAAATGCACATTCTCACCAAGACCATTGTGTCCGCAGCCGCGGCTCTGACGACACTTGTGACAGGGGCGCAAGCGTCCGAGCGTTTGTCGACGTCCGGCCGATCCGACCAGATCACGATCCGTATTGACAAATCCGATCAGGAAATGACCGTCATGCAGGGTGGCCGACGGCTGTACAATTGGCCTGTGTCGACCGGGGCCGCTGGGTACGACACACCCACGGGCACCTGGCAGCCGACCTGGTTCAGCCCGAACCACCGGTCGCGGCAATACGGCAACGCGCCGATGCCTTGGGCGATCTTCTACTTCGAGGGCTTCGCGATTCACGCGACATTCGATACGTACGCTCTCGGTAGCCGCGCTTCGCACGGCTGCACGCGCCTTGAATTCGACAACGCGGAAGAACTGTACAAGGCCGTGTTCGCGGTGGGCAAAGAAAACACCTACATCGTTATCCAAGAATAGCCTTCCGTCTCCGTCGGTCCGACGTTGAAGGCGGTCCGGTTGGTACGGATATGCGATCCTTGAGACACAGCCGTGTCCGCATAAGGCGAGGGTCGTTGAGTTGATGGCAAGTGCCGGATTCAGCGACACGAGCGGAGTGTGCGCTCGTTGAGTGCGAGCTTGGAAGGTATGCATGGACGTGGCGCCGCCGTGACGTGCCTGTCCAGAGAACGACGCCTTCCATTCCAATGATTGGACCGCACTATCAAAACCTGGGATGAGGCACTTTGGCAGCTTCGTTGATCTTGTCGGTCGGCAGATGATTTGGGAGCCGGAGGCCTGATCCGGACCGCACAGCCTGGCTCGGTCTGGTTTCAGTCGATGCCTCTGTCTGACGGGAACTCGGCTTTGCCCTCGGCGCGCTTGCCTTGGGGTTCGCCGCCGATGCCGCGGGCATGCTCGAAGCCGGTTCCTGATTTGCAGGGCTCGCTATGGCGGCCTCAGGTCTTTTGCAGATCCTACGCACGGAAGAAACGCACACTGGCCTGATTCCCTCGCTCGAAACGCAAAACTCCGGTGCTTGAGACGACCAACTTGGAATACAGACAATGCGGCGATCTTCGCGGGTTTGTTCCATGGGAGGGCGTGGGAAGAGGCGGCAACGCCAAGGACATATGGTTGTCGATCCGCCGACACGTGCGAGATTTCGGGACCGGTCGAAGATAACGCTCCTTTTCCTAAATACCTCTTGAAGCTCCAGTTGCTGTAGCAATTATCTTGTGTTTCGATGATCGATTCGAAACCGGAGAGTCAAATGCCACACGATGAGCACAGCCATGACCACTCCCGACAAACCGACCATGCACATGCCGCCGGCCAAAGCACCGACAACGCTTGTTGCGGTGCGGGGGAGGGCGCGATGTGCGGTGATATCGGGGCGGTCGGCGACGTGGATGCCGTGGGGCGGAGCTTTCGGGTCAATGGTCTCGATTGCGCCGAAGAAGTCGCAATACTGAACCGAGTCCTTGGCCCCGAGGTTGGCGGTGAGGAGCACCTGGCTTTCGACGTGATCAACGGGCGGATGACGGTGCTCGATTCCGGCACCGACGTTTCGGACGCGATGATCATCAAGCTGATTGGCTCGACCGGAATGAGCGCCAGCCCCTGGGACGCCGAGAGCGCCGCGGCCAGCCAGGCTGAACACTTGCGACGGCAACGCTTCTTCACGGTGTTCTCCGGCGGCTTCTGGGCTGCCGGGTTCGGGTACCATATCATCGAAAGCGGTATCGCTGGAGCCATTCGGCTCTTCGCGGGCCATGGCGAAGCGCCGATGCCATTGATCGAAAGCGCCCTGTTTTTGGCGGCAATCGTCTTTGGCGTCTGGCTGGTGGCGCCGAAAGCGCTGTCGTCTGCACGCAGGCTGTCTCCGGACATGAACCTGTTGATGGTCGTTGCGGTGGCCGGTGCCATATTCCTGGGTGAGTATTTCGAGGCCGCGACGGTTGCCTTCTTCTTCTCTCTTTCGCTTTATCTCGAAAGCTGGAGCGTCGGTCGGGCACGCAATGCGGTTGCCGCATTGCTCGATCTGGCACCGCCGACCGCGAGGGTGATCCGAAACGACGGGACCGAACTGGATGTGCCGGCAGCTCAGGTCGCAGTAGGAGACCGTTTCGTCGTGCGCGGCGGCGATCGCATCCCGTTGGACGGCGAGGTGGTGGAAGGGATCAGCGGGGTCAATCAGGCGCCAATTACCGGCGAAAGCGCGCTGGTCACCAAGGAACTCGGCGACGAGGTTTTTGCCGGCACAATCAACGGTGACGGCACATTGACCGTCCGCGCGACCAAACCGGCCGGAAACACCGTGCTGTCGCGCATCATCCGCATGGTCAGTGATGCGCATTCGCGCCGGGCCGATGTAGAGCAATGGGTGGCCAAGTTCGCCCGTGTCTACACCCCGATCGTGATGTTTCTTGCAATCGCCATCGCCGTCCTGCCGCCGCTCTTGATTGGCGGATCTTGGGACTACTGGTTCTACAACGCACTGGTACTTCTCGTCATCGCATGCCCCTGCGCACTTGTCATCTCGACACCCGTGTCGATCGTTGCCGCGCTGGCATCGTCAGCCCGGCAGGGTGTTCTGATCAAGGGTGGCGCCTATGTCGAGGCGCCGGGGCGCGTTACCGCGCTGGCAATGGACAAGACCGGCACAATCACCGAGGGCGAACCCGAGGTCGCCTCGGTGCATCCGCTCGGAGGCACATCAGAGCGCGAGCTTCTGGAAGCGGCGGCGGCGCTGGAGGCGCGGTCTTCGCACCCGCTTGCCGGTGCGATCCTGGCGCGGGCGAGGGCTGCGGGCATCGGCGACCTGGCCGCCGAAGACACGCGCACTGTGCCGGGCCGGGGCGTCGAAGGGGCATTTGGCGGCCGGACGATCTGGCTCGGCTCCGACCGGTTCGCCGCCGAAAAGGGTATCGACGGCTCTCTGCCGGAAGACCTGCGCGAGCGCATTGAGAGCGCGGGCAGCACGCTGGTGGCGGTCGGGGACGACGAGAAGCTTCTGGGCGTTCTGGAGCTACGCGACCGTATCCGTACCGATGCCCATAGTATCGTCGCACGCCTCCACGCCCAAGGTGTCAAGACCATCGTCATGCTGACCGGTGACAACGAACGTACGGCCCGCGCGGTGGCGGCCGAAGTCGGTATCGATGAAGTGTACGCAGAGCTTCTTCCCGAGCAGAAAGTCGAGGTCATCGAAGAATTGGTGAAAAGCCATTCCATGGTCGCGATGATCGGCGACGGGGTCAATGACGCCCCGGCCATGGCACGGGCGCATTTCGGAATTGCCATGGGCGCCATCGGATCGGACGCCGCTGTCGAGACCGCCGACATCGCGCTGATGACGGACGATATCGGAAAGGTGCCCTGGCTCATCTCTCATTCCCGCCGGACAATGACAATCATCCGGCAAAACATCGGCGTGTCGCTCGCGGTCAAGGCGCTCTTCGCCGGATTGACGGCCTTCGGCATGGCCACGATGTGGGGCGCGATCGCCGCGGACGTGGGCGTGTCACTTCTCGTGGTGATGAACGCACTGAGGCTCTTGAACGGGAAAGTTTCCAGTGGCGATCCGGCGGACAGGGAACCGCACGGAGGAAGCACGCCTAAAGAGGTCCTGACACAGGGCCTTTGAGTGCGAATTGATGGTGGGTGCAATGCATGCCTGCCGTGCTGTGCCCCACCATTTCGGTATGATCACCGAATTCGATGGGTGTGGAGAGGGACTCGGCTCCTCACCCCATCTTGATTGGAAATTCGGTTCCGGTTGCACTATTTCAACAAGATCAAAAACTCGCGCGGCACTTATGTGTCTTTGCACCCCCAACAAATTCGGGAGACACGGGCCATGCTGACCAGACGCCATTTCGTGGCGACAAGCACCGCGTTGTTTTCGCTACCCATAGCGACATCCGCGTCGGCTGCCGCGTCGTCGTTGCATGACCAATGGGCGACCTGGGATGCGCAAGTCACGCCTCAATACTACGATCCCTGGACGTCGAACCCCTGGGGCCTGCAACCGCGGTTTCTGCCACACATTGTCGAGGCCCGCGCCGGGCTCCGCCCCGGCGACATCCATGTCGATGCCGTGGCGCGCTATCTCTATCACATTCGCGGTGACGGTACCGCCATGCGCTACGGGGCCGCGATCGCGCGAGGCAATCTCTATGTCCCGGGTACATTTACCATTCGCCGCAAGGCCAAATGGCCGAGTTGGACACCGACGAAAGCCATGATCGCCCGCGATCCCCAGCTGTATGTCGGAATCGAAAACGGTATGCCGCCTGGCCCGGAAAACCCTTTGGGTTCACGGGCGCTCTATCTCTATGAAGGGAGCCGCGACACCTATCTGCGAATTCACGGCTCGCCTTTCCCGGAATCGATCGGCGGACGCGCGAGTTCGGGATGCGTGCGGATGGTCATGCCCCACATCAACGATCTCTACGAGGACGTCGAGACTGGCGTGACCGCCTATCTCTACCCCCCTGAAGACTCCGTCACGGCCCGCGGCTGACGCGTGTTCCAGAAGACCCAGCACGAGGGAGTTGGGCTCGGAACGGCGGACCGAAGGCACGAAGACTAATCGAACCCGATAATCCGGTCACGCTCCGGCCTCGGCAGGAGGTTGCGCTTCCGCCTACCGACGACGGCTACCCGCCTTTCGACCCTGTGCAGATTGGACGACCGTCCACGGTTCGCAATGGCAGCAGCGTCGTTTCGACCGGGCCAGCATGTCGATACCAATAACAGCCGTCCTCCGGCCGAAGTTGCGCGGTGGTCAGGTCCTGATATGGTGCGGCGATGGCCACCACAGCTTCCGGAAGTGGTCGGATTGATCCGGCACCGTCGGCCCCATCAGTTGGAACAGCACAGGCTCCAAGCACCGACATGGTCAGTGGCGCGCTGATTGTCAAAAGACGTACCCGCGTGCGGCGGCTCGTTCGAGGGCCGTTCGCGGGCAAATTGAATTGCCACCGCCAGCTCGGCGGCACGCATGCTTCATGGACGTTGAGATTGCTCGGCACCGGTCAATTCCCCTGATAGCTGTTGAAGATGTCCGTCGAACCGTCGTTCCGGATCAGAAAGACGTCATAGGCTTCTCGGCGTTTGCCCTGATCCATGCCCGGCGAGCCGAGCGGCATGCCAGGCACCGCCAGGCCAACGGCATCGGGGCGTTCCTCCA